>CAYMLS010000174.1:794-10624 GCA_964390665.1 uncultured Bacteroidales bacterium
TATCTGGCAAAAAACTGGAGTGATTACAGCGATGAACCCCTTGATCTGTTTGTCCAAAGTGCCTACAATGTGCTGATGAAAAATTATGTAATGCTTCCCAAACGGGCAAAATTCATCCTTCCCCTTATGATCGGTTCCAATTGGTTGGTAAACTATGCCGATTTGAAAAGTTTTAAAAGACATATGGAGGGGATGGCCAAACGTACCCATTTTGAGTCGGGAATGGAAAATGCTGTGGATGACCTGAAAAAACATTACAACGAATTTAAGCACGATTTCCGTGAATTTTTCCCCGACCTGGCTGCGTATTCTAAAAACTTTATTGAAAAGTCAGGTGGCTTTTATCTGCCCGGAATCAAGTAAAAAACCACTAAAAATTCCAGGGAAAGGACATTTTTATTCCTGAAAAATCCTGTATAACTTTTGCTGAAAAACCATTTTCAGAGGATCGGATATCCTGATGTTTTCATCCGGTTTGTTCTTGAAATTTAGTTGTTTAACTTGTTTCAGGAAGGGAGTATCAGATCACCGAATGATTGAAAAGGATCACTGGATAAGGGCGATCCAGTAATCATCATCCGGGGTTGATATTTCTTTCATGTTTTTTTCGAGGTTGATGATTTCAGACCATTCAGAAGACAACAGGTTTAACCAGCGCAATTGTGGTTGCCCTTCAAAGTCTGTCAGTTCAATTTTGACGCTACCTTTGGCGGGAAAGAAAACCACGTATTCCTTGTTGGGAATTGCTCTGCAAAAGGCTTCATTCTCTGATCTTTCCACCAAAAGTTCATTGGCAGGCTGTCCGTTAAAGTGGTCTGTTTCCATCGTTAGCATTCGCATGCTTCTGATCACCGAACGGGCATGTTTGTTGATCCCCTGACCACTTGTGGGGCGGTGAAACCGGGCAGAAGCAGATCCCACAAGAATGTTTTTCACAAAATTTTCTGTGGCATCGCGCGTGGTTTTATGTCTGCTACCGTCATTTCCATATATTTTCACGTTGTTGAGCGGACGTTGGTTTCCCATTTTCTTAAGTCTTTCCATTACCTGCTGAGCGTTGTTCCAGTGGTGCTCACCTGACTGATGGTTGTTTTGTGAAATATCGGCAAACGTAAATATATCAGGATTATCGAAGGTTTCCAGATGAAAAGCATGTTGAAGGTTCCAGGGATCCCACATTTCCGTTGTGTATACCATTTTGTCCTGAAGAGAGGCTTTTTTCTGAATATACTGTGCCCAGAATTTTCCCCAGTCTGAAGTAACAGATGTTTCGTTGTCCATGCAATATAAAACATGATCATAATTTAAGGAGTAAGAGAGTATTTGATCCACAAAAGCCTGCTGAAAGTCCATTACACGCATGAGTGCCATTTGGGATGGTACGGAGCGGAAGAAGTTGTTCTCAGCATAAATGGGATGTGTTTCAACAACTTCTGACAATTTTGATCTTCTTGTGTCGTAGTTGATATTGTTTTTCGGATTGTAGGGGTTCATGTTCCATTCGTTGCGGTAGAAATCAAAAGTTGCCCATATTTCGATTTGCACTATGATGTCGCGTTCGGCGGTTGCCTGCAGGAAGTCAGAGAATCTTTCCCAATATTCATCGTTCCATTTGCTGAGGTCGTACAGATCATCTTCATTTTTATGAAACGGCCACAAATTGCCAGCATCGCGGCTCGACATGGTGTTTCTCACATAATTGCCACCAGATTCCACGAGCATGTCAAGTTGTTCCTCTAAGTCAGAAGATTGAAATAGGTTATCTTCATCTGACCCGCCCAGCAACAATATAGGTTCTCCCTTGTAGCTCCAGAAAAAGGGGTGGTCGGTATTGCGGGTGATCCCGTTTGTTTTCTGGGTGCTCTGGGGGTTTTTATTATCTTTTGTTGATCGGTTTTGGCATGCTGCCATTATTACAACTACAGCAACAACCGGAAACAATGCGTAAGATATTTTTTTCATCGGGTTATAATTTGACAGATGCTGATATTTAGTGGTTTGTATTTGCCAATTTTTTAAGTTGCCCTTTCAGGCCGACCAACTACATGCAACCAATAATCATGTCCGTATGTGTTTGAATATTAATAATATATGTGATATGATTATAAATTCATTAAAAAGGTCAGATGCCTGTATAGTTTTTCAACGAGAGAGCTCACCATTTAATCATCCGCGCGTTCGCCAATATTATTTTCATGGCCCGGTTCATTTGTGGGAAAATTGGAAGAATTGATGACCTTTTGTACTAAAAAAGAAACATCCATGACTAATCCATGTTACCTATGTTATTGGCGAGACAAATTTTGCACGGAAGGTTTATAGTCATGGATGTTTCAGAGGGGCCATTTACAGGTGGAATACTTTTCCGCCTGCAAGCACTTCCTGGTTCTTTTCATCAAAGGTTACATATTGTCCGGTGCGCATAGCAGCGGTAACCATGATGTTCGCGATAGAATGTTCGTATCCTGCTTTTACAGGAGCATTGGGTTCTTTCCGGTTTCGTACACATTCCATCCAATTTCTCATATGCATGGTTGTTAGGGGGTCTGATCCCATATTGGCCTCAGCGGAAACTTCAATACCCGGCAGGTCTGTTTCGGGCAATTGATTGGGTTCCATACCCATGGCGTTTGCATGGTGTTCGGAGAGTCCGCCGTTGCTGTTAATTTTGTTGGTAGCCAGATTCAACTCACCACCATTGGAAAAGTAAAGTTCTTTGATTCCGCCGGCAGAATTTGTAAACCTGGAGGAGTAAACCACCTGGAATCCTTTTGATTTGTCATCGTTGGGGCCATAATCAAAAACGGCGGTCATGGTATCATAATTTTCTCTACCATCTTTCCACAGGTAAATACCACCATTGGCCGCTACACTTCTGGGGTGGCTGTATCCGCTAAACCAGTGAACCGTGTCGATCTGGTGAGCCATCCACTGCCCTGGAATTCCTGAAGAGTAAGGCCAGAAGAGTCTGTATTCTAAATATTTTCTGGCATCCCATGGTTCATAGGGGCGGTTCATCAAATAGCGTTTCCAGTCTGTATCCGATTCCTTAATGGTGGAAGTGAGCTGGGGTCTTCTCCAGCGTCCGGGTTGATTTACATTCCAGGTCATCTCTACCATTACAATATCTCCAAATTTGCCCTCTTTGATGTACTTATCTGCCGCATGGTAGTTGGGTCCGCTTCGACGTTGAGAACCAATGGTAACGATTTTACCTGTTTTTTCAACCGCAGCCCTGGCTTTCCGGTTGTCCTCCATGGTTTCGGCAAATGGTTTTTCAACATAGGCATCCCTTCCGGCTTCTACTGCCTCAATCGTATGCAAGGCATGTTGAAAGTCGGCAGTGGCAATGATCACGGCATCCACATCATCACGGTCGTACAATTCTTCATTGTTTCGACACAAAGCTACCTTGATGTCTTTTTCATCGAAATAAGATTTTGCCTCTTCGCGCCTACGGTTCCAGATATCAGATACCGCTGTGATGGCAAAGTTCAGGTCGGGCGCCTGACTGAGCAGGGCAGGTATTAGGGAATATTTGCTTCTGTCGGCAAATCCAACAATTCCAATGTTGACCCGGTCGTTCGACCCGATAATGTTGTTGTAAGCACTGGCACTTAGCCCCATGCCGCCAAGTGTGATCCCGGTAGCGCCCACGGCCATGTTTTTGATAAATTTTCTTCTCGTTTGTTCCATAATTTGAAGTTTGGGTTTATGAATAGATGATTAAAAAGAAATTTTTTATATTTTTCAGCCGATGGGTGGTGTATTTTTAATGCACCACAAACCCGGATGATAACAAATGATTTTATCTTGCATTGATGGTAATACCCGGCAGATCGTCGGTTCTGAAAGGTATGGCAGGTAATCCTTCAGCATTGTAAAGGTTGGCATCTTCGGGGTTGTTGCCCCATGCATATCTCACATGAACAGGATTTTTCACCTTTTCGTTGTAAACCACCACCTCATCGCCATCAATGTATGCTTTTGCCCAATGAAAAATATTGTTATCATCAGCAATAGCAAACCCTTTCAAATATCCGTATTTATCTTTTACCACAAGTCCGTCACCCATATGATCAAAACGGATCCTTATCTTGTCGTCCTGCTTTTCCATGGATTTATACATAGGACCTGAGTGTACTATATCTTTGTCATAAGCGATCCTGAGTGCATTCAAGGCCAGTCGTTTTCCCACATCTTGTTTGTTTCGCGGGTGTATGTCGTCCTCTTCGCCAATATCGATGGCTACAGCCATTCCTGTTTTGGGCAATGAAAGTGTCATGGTTTGTGCTTCCCGTAATTCTGCCCATTGGCTGTCAGCAGGTTTTGGGTCGGGCGCCATAAAGTTTGCCAGTTGCACAAAAAAGAAGGGTAATTCAGGGTTGCTCCACTGTTTTCGCCAGTCGTTGATCAGTGCCGGGAATACTTCGCGATATTGATAGGCTCTGGAAGCATTGGATTCGCCCTGGTACCAGATAACACCTTTGATCTCAAAACCGGTCATCGCATTGATCATTCCATTAAACAGGAGCGTTGGGTACATATTTGGTCCGCTTCTTACAGCGGGTGGGCTGTCAGTTTCAATACCGGTGGCATATTTCCATTCGCCTGCAAGGGGAATTCTTTCAGCAGAAGCGAAGATGTACATATCTTCCTCTTTTTCTGCCCATAATCCACCGCCGCCACCTGTATCAATTACCCTTACAGCGATGGTATTGGTACCTGCTTTTAAATTTTCTGCAGCAACTTCATATTTGCGAATTTCGGCATATTGGTCTATTGTGCTTCCCACCAAAACGCCATTGACGAAAGTATAGTCACTATCATCAACAGGTCCAAGATTTAGCACCAGGTTTTGTGATGCCTGTTTTTCGGTAAGTGTGAAAGTTTTTCTAAACCAAACCACACCATCAAGATCGGCAAGTCCCTGTTGTTCCCATAATCCCGGAAGAATCATGGTATTCCAGTCTGTGTCGTCATAATCAGGGTTCATCCAGTTCTGCTGAAGTCCGAGGTCATTTTTTTCCAAATTTTCCATCCATTCCTGAATTTTTCTTTCTGCCTGTTCCGCCATTTTTTCAAAGTCCATTTCCGGTGCCTGAGTCATTACATCTTTGAAATCGTCCAATTCCATCATCGATTCTTTGCTGATCCAGGTTTCTGCAATGGTTCCTCCCCATGATGAATTGATCAGTCCAACAGGTATATTCAGTTCTTTGTGCAGATGTCTTCCAAAAAAGTAGGCAACGGCCGAAAAAGAGGGTATATTTTCTGGTGAGCAAACCTGCCAGCTTGTTGGTTCAAGGTCATCAAGGGGTTTCACACTCATCTTTCTTTCCACATCAAAGATTCTTATTTGGGGGTAATCGGCCATTTTAATTTCTTCTTCCGGGTTATCAGAGCGCGATACCGGCCATTCCATGTTGGATTGTCCGCTGGCAAGCCAAACATCACCTACCAGTACATTGTCAAAGAGCAGTTGGTTGTTTTTTCCCTGCACCAGAATTTCAATGGGGCCGCCTGTTTGCAATGGGTCAATTTTAACAGACCAATCACCATTTTTGTCGGCACGCGTGGTTTTTGTTTGTTCGCCAATGATGATCCGCACCCGTTCGCGCGCATCGGCCCACCCCCAAAAGGTGAGTTCTTTTTCTCTTTGCAACACCATATGGTCACTAAATATGGCAGGCATTCCTACTTCAGCAAAAATATTCAGGGGTGCTGAAAACAATAGCAGCAAAAAAATCATTGGTGTTATCCTTTTTTTTGTCTGGTTCGGATGCTCCTCTTTTTTCATGGTGAGATGTATTAAATGGTTTGAAAATGTAAATAATGATAAAAGTAAATATACTTTGACATTTGTTGGTTTTGACAGTGATTGACTGATCATTCAACCGTTAGCTTTTGCCTCAGGTCTTCAGATATATAGTTTTCGTAATGCATGCAAACATCAGAGGCGAATTCAATACCATAGGAAATTATTTTTTCCCATTGATCTTTCGTCAGTTCGTTAAGTTGCTCTCTGTTGATTTTTTCCTTCAGCAATCCGAAAATAATGCCGGCATTAAAATTGTCACCTGCTCCAATGGTGCTGATAGGATCAATTTGTTTCACAGGGAACTCAGCTTTGAGTCCGGAAGTGTTGAGAAAAACTTTTTCAGCACTTTTGGTCATAAGCAGAACCGGAAGACGGGGTCCGGTTTTTTTTCTCACTTCTCTGATATCTTGCGTTTGGTAAATATTTTGAAAATCTTCATTGCTACCCCTCACAATATCTGCCATAGAAATATTTTCTCTGATATAAGGCATCAGGTCAGAAAGTTCTTTGGCGTGAGGTTTCCTGAAATTGGGGTCGTAGATGATCAGCGCCCCTTGCCGGCGCGCTTTGTCAACCAGTTTAAATACTTTTGCTCTTACGTGCGGGTCAATGCCAAAAAAAGAACCAAAAATAAGGATATCATGGGTTGTGAATTCAGGCAAAGCGGACTGCATCCTTTTCTGAGGGTGTGTTTTATAAAAAACATAGGAGGCATCATTTTTATGATTCAGAAAAGCCATGGCAATGGAAGTTTTCCCGTCCTGATGTTGAAACACATAGTCAGTATTTACATGGTTTGTTTTCAAAAAAGTATCCACCAGGTTTCCTACTTCATCGTTTGCATATTCGCTGATAAAAGAAATACTGATACCTGCCCTGCCCAGAGAAACGGCACTATTAAGCATAGAACCGCCCGGTTTGGCTTCTTTTACCTGCAAATCTTTAAATATAATATCAAGAACTGTTTCGCCAACGGCATAAACTTTTTGCATACATACGGTTTTTTAACGCATAAAATTAAACTTTTTTTTGAGAAGAACAGGTTCTAAAAGGTCTAAAAATTCGTTGGAAAATCCACAAATATTTTTTAGGATGTGCATTTCTCCTTTTTTTGCTTCCTGGAAAAAGGAGATGTCTCTGCTAAAATGGTTGCCCTGCTCATCGGTGGCTCTGAAAAGAAACCCTGCACGCATAGCTTTCAGGATGTGATCGAAACTTAGATGATGCTGAAAGGCTGCATTCATGGGTGTTGTAAAACGGTCTTCCGGTCCGAGTTTTCTATACAGGTCGCATCCCACCCTGAAGATGGTATCTCTTAATGCATGGTTGGCAAAGCGCTCAAGCAGATCATTGATGTGTAGTTTCAGGTGTTGGTCAGAGAATTCGCCCGGATAAATTTTTTGCAGAATTTTGGCCGATTGCTCCATGGCAGCAAGTGTTTGTTCCCTTACCTGATCATCTTCAACACATTCAAAGATATAGCGGTAGTTGTTATTTTTGGCAAAACCCAGGTACGCAGCGGAAGAATGCCCCAGGTTATGTATAAAAAGTTTCCGGTCTACCCATGCTTTGATGTTTTCTTTGGGGTGAAGTTCCGGAATATTGGGAACAGGATTTTTAAAACCCGATCGCGAAACAATCAGGTCGTTGTAGGGTTCGGCAAAGATCTGCAGAGGGTCTTCTGCTATGTCTTTGCTGGTCATTACAGGTACCATTTTTCCTATGCTCGATTCAATCAGTCCTGTCATCTCATCAACAGGAAAATTTTCGCCCAGCAATTCTTTCAGCCGGTTGCTGATATAAAGATCGGTATTGCGCATATTTTCGGCAATGATGATGTCGAGCGGCCAATCGCCAAAAAGTTTCCTCCTGGCTTGTAATCCTTCTGCCAGCAGTGGGATAGCGGAGGGCATGCCCTGCTGACCAACCGACAAACTTACAATGTTGGCCCTTGAAACAGCCTCTGCAACTTTTTCTTTTTCTGATAAACTGATCCCTTTGAGGTTGTCAATGTATATGGATGAGTCGCCCGCATTACTCTTTATAACTATTTTATACTTTTTTTCTTTGTTAAGAAGGTCGGTCATCCGGGTGTTGATGTCTACGAAGGTCAAGTGATATCCTGCTTTGCCAAAAACCTGGCCAATAAAAGAGCGCCCTATTTTTCCCGCTCCAAATAATACAATGGATTTTTCCTTGTTTTGCATAATATTGATGAATTTGACGGACAATGCTTCCGCAATGCTTTTCGGGGTTGAGGTTGCTAAAGTACTATTTTTTATGGGTAAAAGGGGCATAAAATTCAAGAACATTTTCAGGGAGATGTTGTTATATCAATTGTTTAAAGCAATTTATCTAATAAAAACGTATTTTTATGACAACAATAAAAGCAGGGGACAAAGCGCCCGATTTTAAAGGTAAAGATCAAAATGGCAATGATGTTGGTTTAAGTGATTTTGCCGGCAACAAACTGGTTATTTATTTCTACCCCAAAGACAATACGCCCGGATGCACATCACAGGCATGCAATCTTCGCGACAACTATGATCTTTTGCTGAGCAAGGGTTACAAAGTTTTGGGCATCAGTGCCGATAGTGAAAAGTCGCATCAAAAATTCATTGAAAAAAATTCGCTGCCTTTTCCATTGATCGCCGATACCGGTAAAGAGATCATCAAAGCATACGGTGTCTGGGGTCCAAAAAAATTCATGGGCAAGGAGTACGATGGTATTCACCGTACCACTTTTGTAATTGATGAAAATGGGATGGTAGAAGAGGTCATTGGAAAAGTAAAAACAAAAGAACACACGGCACAGATCATTCATTAGAAGCAGACTGCATGGAGTCCTTACCGGATTAATCTCATCAACTTTACAAATTGTTTGCTTGATTTTTATTCCTGAATTTTTTAATTTTAAACTATTGTAGGATTAAAAAATCAGGGGTATGAATTGGAAAGACTACTTTTATTTTACCAAAACAGAAAGAAACGGAATAGTGGTTCTTTCTATTATCATAGTTGTGGTGATTTTTGTGCCTTTCACCTATCCTTATTTTTTCCAAAATGAAGTCATTGATTTTGCTGATTTTGATCACAAAGTAAGAGAAAGTCAAAAGTTACAGCAAGAGTATCTTGCTGCCAAGGAAGCGGCAGCAGCAGCAGATGCGGTACGTGAATTTGAAAAAGTGGAAGAAACGGCATCTTTAAAACCCTTTGTTTTTGATCCGAATACGCTCAACAGAGAAGGTTTTGAAAAAATGGGACTGCCCGGATGGGTGATCAACAACATTATCAATTACCGGAATGCCGGTGGAAACTTCAGATACCGGGAGCAAGTGAAAAATATTTATACCATTGATGATGAACTTTACGCACAATTGGAGGATTTTATTGATCTGCCACTGGAAAAAGATATTCCGAAAGTTGTCTCGCCCGCCATTTCATCCGGAAAGGATACCCTGCCTTCAGAAAATGAACCCGTGAAGTTTGCAGATTTGGTCATTGAAATAAACACATCTGATACACTTCAGTGGCAGGCATTAAGAGGTATTGGTCCGGTTTTTAGCAAAAGAATTGTTGCCTACCGCGAATTGTTGGGTGGTTTTTATGACGTGAAGCAGTTAATGGAGGTTTATGGCATGGATTCCCTGAGATTTAACCAGATTGTTCCGCACCTGGAAATTGACACCGCCAATTTGAGGAAAATTGATATCAATACCGCCGATTTCGTTACCCTTGTTAAACATCCTTACCTCGACAGAAACCAGGTTAACTCCATTTTAAAAATCAGGCAAACACACGGAAATTATCAAACTCCTTCTGATATTAAAAAATCTCATCTGATCTCCGATTCTTTGTACCATAAGGTGAGGCCTTATTTACAGATTCAATAATTTTTCCATTCAAAGGATTTTTGATTATCTCATTTATCTGTTTAAACAAATTGAACCCACTGTTGTTATTTAGACAAAGTCTTAATAAGAATAGGGCAAATTCATCAATCATTCTT
>CAYMLS010000175.1:0-10616 GCA_964390665.1 uncultured Bacteroidales bacterium
GTTGAGGAAGTTGTGATGTTCTTCTATACTTATTCCATCCTGGGATCGGGTTGGAAGGGAAGACGTGCCATTTTTTCCACTTCTACTGAGGGAAATCCAAACTCCTGCACCACTTTTCCTTCAATAAGGTACACGCCATTTCCGGTAAATGGATATTTTTTCAACGATGAAGGAAAATGGACTGTATCAAAAAATTCTCCCTGGTAATCGAGAAAACATCCGAAGTGCATCCATTCCTTTCGCACCGTATGCACATATTTAATGGTAACCAGGTTGCCTGTCATGCGTACTTTTTGTCCTGTTTTTTCTATTAGTTCATGGGCGGTGGCATTTCCCCGGTAAGAGGTTTTCAGCATGTCGAAAGGAGAGAGGGAAACGGGAAAACCCAGTAGTTCCGTTTCGTCGTATGCATCTTCTATGCCCGTGTTTTCCAATGATGGTAGTTGAAACTTTTTTTCTTCGGTATCGAAAAGAGAAGGGGTGTTTTGTTTGAGAGTTGGTTTTGCCAGTGCAAAGTGTGCCTGCCACATCAGTTCTTTTTTTGTATTGCGTGTAAAGCGAAAAGCACCGCTTCTTATCAGCAACAAGGTTTGTTCTAAAGGCGGGGCATTTCGTTGGATAAAGTCCTGGAAACTTTTGTAAGATCCGTTTTTTTCTCGTTCTTCTGCCATTGCAATTGCGAGTGTTGTCTCCAGACCTTTTATGTGTACCCACCCCAGATAAATGTCGCGGTTTTGCAGGCGGGTTTTAAAAGTACTGTTGTTGATACAGGGCAGATGGATGCTGGCACCATGCCGGCGCGCTTCGTTTACATATATACTGGTACGGTAAAAACCTCCAAAATTGTTGATCACAGCCACATGAAATTCGTCGGGAAAATAGGTTTTCAGATAGAGACTCTGATAGCTTTCTACTGCGTACGATGCGGAGTGTGCTTTACAGAAGGCGTATCCCGAGAAAGATTCGATCTGTCGCCATACCTCTTTCGCCAGCGAATCGGTATGCCCTTTCCGACGGCATCCCTGAAAGAATCGTTCCCGTATCCGGTCAAATTCACTGCGCGACCTGAATTTTCCTGACATGGCACGTCTTAAAATATCACTGTCGTCAAGTCCTAATCCTGCAAAATGGTGACTGATCCTGATAACATCTTCCTGGTAAACCATTACACCAAAAGTTTCGCCCAGTTGTTTTTCAAAAACCGGATGCAGATATTGAACATCAGAGGGGTTGTGAAACCGCTTGATGTACTCGCGCATCATGCCCGATTTTGCTACCCCTGGTCTGATGATAGAGCTGGCAGCAACCAGCCGGATGTATTCATTACATTTTAGTTTTTTGAGTAGTCCGCGCATGGCAGGCGATTCAATGTAGAAACATCCAATGGCTTCCCCGTTGTAAAGTCGCTGATTGATCTCAGGATCAGTTTTAAAGTCTTGTATACGATGCACATCGATTTTTTTCCCTTTGTTTTGCAGCACCAGTTCGGCACCTTCCTGTATGTGCGCAATACCCCGTTGACTCAGGATATCGAGTTTTTCAAAACCGATATCTTCTGCCACATACATGTCCCATTGTGCTGAAGGGAATCCTTTGGGTGGCAGATCCAGTGCCGTGTAATAATAAATTGGTTTTTCAGAGATCAGCACTCCTCCCGCATGTATGCTCCTGTGGTTGGGGAAATCGAGGATCTTTGTGCCGTATTCCAGGATTTTCTGCACTATCGTATCCTGGTGGGGTGCAGAAGGGTTTTTGATCAGTGTGTCTGTTTCCTGTTTTGGCAAACCATACACTTTGCCCATCTCCCTGATCACCGAACGGTCGCGAAAAGTATTGATGGTACCCAGCAGTGCAGTATGGTCTCGTCCGTAGCGTTTGAATATGTAATCCTGAACTTTGTCGCGGTCGGTCCATCCGAAGTCAACATCAAAATCGGGTGGGCTGGTGCGTTGAGGATTGATAAAGCGCTCAAAATACAGATCGAGTTCCACGGGATCGATGTCGGTAATGCGCAGACAATACGCCACGATACTGTTTCCACCACTTCCCCTTCCTACGTGATACATACCTTGCGACATGGAGTAGCGTATGATATCCCAGGTCATCAGGAAATAAGCCGAGAACCCCAACCTGTCAATAACTTCAATTTCTTTTTTCAGGCGCCGGTGGGCTTCTTTGTTGTTATTTCCATAACGGTATTGCATACCTTCCAGCGCCAGTTTTTCAAGGAGTAACCGGTCGTCGTAGCGGCTTCCGCTAAAAACCTGCTTGTTTTTGGGGGTGGAAAAGTCGAAGTCGAAGCTGCATTGGTGTTGCAATCGGGCAGCATTTTGCAACAGTACGGGGTAACTTGCATACATTTGTTCCAGCTGGGCAGGTTGTCTGAAAAATTCGTCTTTGTCTGCACAGTTGCCGGGGGTAAGTTGACTGAGCAGGATGTTATGATCAATGGCACGCAGATGCCTGTGCAGATCATACCCGGAAGCACTGAAGAATGTAACGGGCATTTGTGCCACCAGCTGGTTTGCATGGTGTCGGTACAGGCGGTAGCCTGTTTTGTTTAACCGGGAAGGTGTAACGGCAATAAACTCATTCTCTTCCAGTTGTTCGGGTGGTTTGGCATCAGGGGGATAGAGCACAAAAACATTGCTTATCCCGGAGATCACATCCGGAAGGTCTTGCTGTGCCAGGTTGTGTACCGACAAAAATTCATTGATCTCGCGCAACCCTTCATGATTGGCTGCAAGCAGCGTGTACAACAGTTGGTCTTTCCGGCGGCACTCTGTACCTACAATGGTTTTGATGTTATGCTTCCGGCAGGCCTTCAGGAAATCGAAAGCAGCCGTAGTGTTGTTTATATCGGTCAGTGCAAGTGTATCAATACCATATTCAGCCGCGCCTTCTATTGCTTTTTCTACTCCCATGGTGCCGTAGAGTAAACTGTAGTATGTCTTGCAGGTATGGAGGATTTTCCGGGTTGACGGTTGTGTCATTTGTTTAAAAAATTTGTATTCAACTGGTCGGTTTTCTTTAGAATCAGACTTTCCGCTGATAGCATCCTTTGTTTTACAATTCAATGTGCCAGGAAACATTCTTCATAGCGATTTCTTATTACACTATCTGATGTTTTATAGTATGATACGGTTGAAAAGTTGAAAAAAAGAATCCAATTGTTTTTGATTGTATTAAGATCAAAAATGATGGTTTTAATATAATCAAAAAATAAACAGAAAAAAATCTCTTTTGGGGTAAGCAACGTGTTTTTTAGTGAACCGGGCATGATAAGAATACTGACAGACACGCGGATGATTAGCTTTCGCGGCATGGTAAAACAAGCTGTCAGCGTGTCTCGTTGAAAAAACGAGAACCGAATTAATAAGTTTTTTTCGGTTATGTAAGGAGTTGCTTGTTGTTTGCTTTATATTCTAAAAAATGGAACCGATAAGATTCAGGGACGCTCCAATGGTCATGAGGATGATGAGCCAGCGGAATGGTTTTTCGGGTATGATCTTAACGATGTGAATACCTGCAATACCTCCGAGAACAATGATGGGCAGCATCATCAGGTTAATTTTGAATGATTCGGGTGTAATGGTCTCCCAAACAAAGATGTGAAAAGGTATTTTGAACAGATTGATGACAAGAAAAAACCATGCAGCCGTTCCGATCAGGACGTTTTTGGGTAACTGCATAGCCAAAAGGTAGAGATTCATAATGGGTCCGGCAGCATTCCCTATCATTGTGCTAAATCCTCCGGTGATACCGAAAAAGCCACCCCACCACCAGTTTCCTTTCAAGGGTTTGATGTCTTTCAATTTTTCCCTGACGATCATTACCGGCAATCCACCCAAAATGAAAACTGCCATCAAAATTTTAAATGTATTGTCGTTGATAATTTCACCAACCCGGAGAGCAATAAGGATGCCCGTGGCAGCAAAAGGAAATAATTTCCAAAGATGGGGCCAGCTGGCATGGCGGTTATAGTATATTACGGCAACCACATCCGCCATAGAAAGCATGGGTAACAAAAGTCCGGCAGAAACTTTTCCTCCAAAAACGCTAGCCAATAAGGGTGCGATCAGCGATCCCAAACCAAAGATCCCCACTTTGGCCATTCCTGTAAACAAAGCCACTATGATCACTACCACCCACATGTAAACAGACATTGATTCTGTTGAAGGCATCATCTTGTTTTTATATGTTTATAAATTTACTGATGTTGAATTTTTGCTCTGGAGGCAATAAAAAAATGCAAAGGTGCTAAAATTATTGGTTTGTGCATGATGGATGTTGAGATTTTATCTATCCTGTTTGAGATGTGATATTTTTAACAAGTATAATGGTTTTGTGTTGTTTGTTTGTTAGCTATATTGACAATATTTATTATTTTTGTAGTGTCTTTTATGCAAACGATTGATCTTACCTGTCTAATACAATGAAAAAAGAAAAAACAAAAAAGCCCCGATCTAAAAAAAGAATACGCAACTATGTACTACTGGGGTTTCTTTTGGGTGCTGTATTTATAATTCTTTCCTCCAAAGGGCTGAAACTTACCTCCACCGACGAATTTTGCATGAGTTGTCATGTGCATCCGCATGCAGAGGATGCGTGGCTTATGTCAACCCATTACGATAATTCATCGGGTGTGGTGGTGCATTGTGTTGAATGCCACCTGCCACCACCGGGAAGTTTTTATCATTTGCAGGAGAAAGCCGTAACTGGTGCAAGGGATGTTTACGGTATGCTTTTTAAAGATACTGACAAGATAAACTGGGAGGCAAAACGACGGTTGGAAGCAGCCGTAAAACATACTTATGAAGAATCCTGCAAGAATTGTCATCAGAATTTATTTCCCCGGGATTTGTCCAGCGAGGGAATGGATGCCCATTTGAATTATTCCAATAACCCGGATGAGATCCATTGTCTGAATTGTCATCTTCATGTAGGGCATTTTTCTGAAGATGCCGGAAAACATGGAGCGGAGACCGATTTTGTTTTGGATACTGCTGCCATGGAAATTTACGAGACGGCCTGCGAAGTTACTTCTTTTGAACCTTTCATAGAAACCATCCCCGGCACGTCTGCTGAGATTCGCATGGTTCCGGTAGAAGGAGGTCAGTTTGAAATCGGAAGTCCGAAAAAAGAACCTGGAAGAAGAGAAAACGAAGGTCCCGTAAGAACTGTTGACGTGAGTTCCTTTTTTATGGCAGAGATTGAGATCACCTGGGATGTTTATATGGAATTCTTCAGGGAAACCCAATCAGAAGGACGAAGTGACGGGGGTGCTTTTACCCGGTCTTTGGATGAAATTGATTCACCTGATGCCATAACAGGTCCCACACCGCCTTGGGCAAACCCCGATCAGGGATGGGGTTTTGGTGAAAGACCTGCTATCACCATGAGTTATTACGCTGCCGAAACATTTTGTCGTTGGTTAAGTTTGAAAACCGGGAAAAATTACCGTTTACCCACCGAAGCAGAATGGGAATATGCTGCCAGAGGTGGCACTTCAACCCCTTACTTTTTTGAAGGAAATCCCAAAAAATACACCAAAGAAAGGTTGTGGAACAGGGTTTTTGGTGCCGATACCACTACGATCAACTCTTACATTATTTATGAAGCCAATAGCGGTTTAAAAACACAACCACCCGATTCTGTAAAGTCAAATCCTTTTGGTTTGAAGAATATGATGGGTAATGTTTGGGAATTTTGCTCAGATTATTATGCCGAAGATGCCTATGCTGATTATCCTGAAGGACAGGTGATCAAAGATCCCCGGGGGCCTGCAACAGGTGAAGAGAGAGTGATCAGAGGGGGCGCTTTTAAAGATGACGCTTACAATGTTCGTTCGGCCGTTCGCGATCAAACCCAGTCAGAAAGATGGTTGGTAACTGATCCTCAGATACCCAAAAGTATCTGGTGGTACTCTGACAGGTATGATGTTGGATTCAGAGTAGTTATGGATTGGCCCATAGAATCAGATTGATTTCTTTACTGCAAAAAAACAGGTTTCATTTCATTCTATTCCCTATATTTGCAGTTTAATAAATATCATCATTTAATCAAAAACATAAATCAGATAAAGGATTATAAAAACATGGAAGAAGAATTAAGATCACCCGACCGTAGAAGTTTTTTAAAAAGTGCTGCTTCAATTGCTGCTTTAGGCGCATTGGGATCTGGCATTTTATTAAAATCATGTAGTTCTGATAAAACCAAGGCGGTTGTACCCACTTTTTTGGATCAGGCTCCAGAGGGTAAAACACTGAAAGTTGGTCTTGTAGGCTGCGGAGGACGTGGTACCGGAGCATTATTTAACTTCCTGAACTCAGGTCCTGGTATTGAGATACACTCCCTGGGAGACGTTTTTCAGGATAAGATGGATCGTTGCCGGAGTCAGTTAAAAGAGCAAAAGAATGTAGAGGTGGCTGATGAAAACTGTTATCTTGGTTTTGATGCTTACGAAAAAGTTATTGATTCGGGTGTTGATGTTGTAGTGCTTGCTACACCTCCTTATTACCGCCCACAGCATTTTGATGCTGCCGTTAGAGCGCGCAAGCATGTTTTTATGGAAAAACCTCTTGCCGTTGATCCGGTTGGTGCACGTGCCATCATGGCTTCCGCAAAAATGGCAGATACGGCAGGTTTGGTTGTAGGATGCGGTACACAAAGGCATCACCAGAGAGATTATGTAACCACCTATGAGCAGATTAAAAGTGGTGCCATCGGACAAATTACCGCTGCCAATTGTTACTGGAATCAGGGGCAACTATGGTTTGTAAAACCACAACCCGGTTGGACCGAAATGGAAGCAATGCTTCGCGATTGGGTGAACTGGACATGGCTTTCGGGCGATCATATTGTAGAACAACACATGCATAATATTGATGTTGTGAATTGGTTTACCGGAAAACACCCTGTGAAAGCTGTTGGTTTTGGAAGCAGGCAGCGCAGGGTAACAGGTGACCAGTACGATAACTTCAGTGTGGACTTTGTTTTTGATGATGACATGCATCTTCACAGTATGTGTAGACAAATCAACGGATGTACCAACAACGTTTCAGAATTTATAACCGGTACCAAAGGCAGATCAAACTGTATAAATACCATACAAGATCTGGAAGGGAATCCAACATGGGAATATGAATACAATCAGGATGGTTACAATGTAGAAGGAAGACCTTCCGGTGTTGTTAGTGTCAATCCTTATGATCAGGAGATCATTGACCTTGTGGCGGCCATCAGAAACAATGAACCTTATAACGAAGCTGAATTAGCCGCCACTTCCACGATGGTTGCTATTATGGGCAGGATCTCGGCATACACTGGCAAAGAAGTCACCTATGAGGAGATGATGAATTCTAGTTTGAAACTAGGGCCGGAAACTATGGAGATGGGACCTGTAGATGTTCATAAAAACGTTCCCGTTCCCGGTGCTGTATAATATTTTTTTGGCAGATAGATCATCTTGTAGCATCATATTTTCATGAATTGATGGTGATCTTAAAACTGAGAAGATCGGGGTAATCTGATTTTGATGGATCTTTTTATCGCAATCTGACCAATATCTGCCAGAATCCGTTCTTGTTAGATTGTAAAAATTTGTATTTTTGTGCCCGTGAAAATACAAATGAATAAATAGAGTAAGAAAATGGTTTATTTCCGGATCATTCAGAATTGTTTCTGAAATCTGAAGTAAACCATTTTTTATGCCTGTTGAGCATTTGTTTTTTATCAATCCATTTAATCAACCTAAAGTATCCACAATTTTATTTTAAGTTATGTGCGGAATTGTTTGCGTTTTCAATGTAAAAGATCAAAATGAGCAACTGCGTGGGCAGGTGCTGGAAATGTCTAAAAAAGTAAGACATCGGGGTCCTGACTGGAGCGGTATTTATACTTCTGATAATGCCATTATGGCTCATGAAAGACTCTCTATCGTTGATCCTCAGTCGGGTGGACAACCCCTGAAGAGCAAAGACGGAAAACTTATTTTGTCTGTCAATGGCGAAATCTATAATCATTTGGAGATCAGGGAAAACATTGGAGATGGTTATGAATTTCTTACCCACTCTGATTGCGAGGTTATTCTTGCTCTTTACAAATTAAAAGGAATAGATTTTATTGAAGATCTGAATGGTATTTTTGGTTTTGCCTTGTACGATCTGGAAAAAGACATTTTCCTGATAGCGCGTGATCATATTGGCATTATTCCGCTCTATATGGGATGGGATCAGCATGGACAGTTTTATGTTAGTTCTGAGTTGAAGGCCCTTGAAGGACAGTGCACCAAAATCAGGGAGTTTCCCCCGGGGCATTATCTCACCAGCAAGGATGAAGAACCTCAGAAATGGTATAAGAGAGATTGGATGGAGTATGCCAATGTTGAAAACAATTCTTCTTCCATTGATGAACTGCGCCAGGCCCTGGAAGATGCCGTTCACCGGCAGTTGATGTCAGATGTACCATATGGTGTTTTGTTGTCTGGCGGACTGGATTCCTCCATCATTTCCGCTGTGGCAAAGAAATATGCATCCAAAAGGGTGGAAAGTAAAAATACCCAGGGAGCCTGGTGGCCTCAGTTACACTCATTTGTTATTGGTTTGGAAGGTTCTCCTGATCTGATTGCAGCACGCAAGGTAGCGGATCATATCGGATCCGTCCATCACGAAATACATTATACCATCCAGGAGGGGTTGGATGCCATCAAAGATGTGATCTATCATCTGGAGACTTATGATGTGACTACGGTGAGAGCTTCAACGCCTATGTATTTACTGGGTAGAGTAATCAAATCGATGGGCATCAAAATGGTGCTGACAGGCGAGGGTGCCGATGAGATTTTCGGAGGATATCTTTATTTTCATAAGGCACCCAATGCAGAGGCTTTTCATGAGGAAACACTCCGAAAGGTAAGCAAACTGCATTTATATGACTGCCTGCGTGCCAACAAATCATTGGCTGCCTGGGGCGTGGAAGGCAGGGTTCCATTCCTTGATAAAGCGTTTATTGATGTTGCCATGCGTTTAAATCCAGCTGATAAAATGTCGCAAAAAGGCAAAATGGAAAAATGGATACTGCGAAAGGCTTTTGAGGATTATCTGCCCCAAAGTGTTGTATGGCGTCAGAAAGAACAATTTAGCGATGGTGTGGGATATGGATGGATAGATACTTTAAAGAAAATGGCTACAGAACAGGTCACCGACGATCAGATGAAAAACGCCCAATACCGTTTTCCTGTAAATACCCCTATGTCGAAAGAGGAATATATGTATCGTGAAATTTTCAGCGAGCATTTTCCGTCACATGAAGCAGCAGCATGTGTACCTTCGGTTCCCTCCATTGCATGCAGCACAGCGGAAGCGCTTGCCTGGGATGAGGCTTTCGGCAATAATGCCGATCCTTCCGGACGCGCAGTAAGAGACGTTCATGAAAATGCAAATGATAATTCCTGATTTTGTTCGTATAACTTTCGGTTTTTCCTGTTTCGTGCAGGTTTTAAACCTACAATGCTGATAAAAAATAAAACCCTGAAGCGTTTCATTTCTTCAGGGTTTTATTTTGTCATAGAAAGGTTTTCTTTTCCGGGTTGGCCTTTTTGATCAAAGAAGCGAAAGCGAATCAGAAATGGTCTCACCCAAACGAAAGCACCTTTCAAATGATGGGTTTACAATCAGAATTTATTTCGTCATACCACCACAAACGGGTATCACCTGACCGGTAACATAACCCGCCATATCGGAAGCCAGAAAAACTGCAACATTGGCAACATCTTCCACCGTACCTGCTCTTCTGAGCGGAATTTTTTCAGCCCATCCTTTTTTCACATCTTCGGGTAATCCGGCTGTCATGTCGGTTTCAATAAAACCAGGGGCAATGGCATTGCATCTGACACTGCGGGCGCCCAGTTCCTGTGCCACAGACTTTGTAAATCCGATCATTCCTGCTTTGGAGGCAGCATAGTTCGCCTGGCCAGCATTTCCTCCCAAACCTACTACCGAACTCATGTTGATAATCGAGCCGCTGCGTTGTTTCAGCATAACTTTTTGGGCTGCTTTGGTAAGGTTGAAAGCCGACTTAAGGTTTACCCTTATCACATCGTCCCACTGTTGCTCTGTCATCCGCATTAAAAGCGTATCGCGGGTAATGCCGGCATTGTTAACAAGGATATCGAGGCGTCCAAAATCTGCTACAATTTTTTGTACCAATTCTTCACCATCGTCAAATTTGCTGGCGTCAGAGGCATACCCTTTTGCTTTTGCTCCTATGTCGGCAAGTTTTTTTTCGAGTTCCTGCGCTATTTCATCATAGGCAAGATCAGAAAATGCCACCTGAGCGCCCTGCTCTGCAAAAGCCAGGGCAAGTGCTTTTCCAATGCCTCTTGAACCTCCTGTTACCAGGGCAACTTTTCCTTCTAATAATTTCATATGAATCAGGTTTTGATAATTATTGAACAATAAATGATGTTTATTTTAATTCAAAGATGCGTACAGTCTAAAAACTTGTTTTTAGACATTCGTGTAAATTTTTTTTTGTTTTATATTGCTGAATTTCTATCAATTAAATTTGTGGACAAATACTTTTTTTACTGGACTCAAACAATTAAACATGATGTT
>CAYMLS010000176.1:0-10599 GCA_964390665.1 uncultured Bacteroidales bacterium
AATCAGTGCCCGTATCAGGCGATAGGGTGACGGCGGCCATTCCACCTCCCCCTCGTTGACGTTGCGTCCCCAGGGATTGGCATGATACCGGCCCGCCGGAAATCTCAGTTCAATGCCCAGCATGATTATTCGCCTTCTTTTTTATCTGACTTGGCAACCGTTGCTGTATCGATTTGCGTAACCGGAGGGTCTGCAAACATCGAACTGCATACCTTGATTTTATCCTGCACAAAGCCAAGCAATCTCTCCGTTGCCGGAATGGTTGCCCCGGGAGACTCAGAAATTTTGACACCGCCATTTTTCAACCGCAGATCACAGGCAGTTCTTAACCTCAACCCGTCGTGAAAGAATTTCTGGATCTTGTACAGCCCGAGAGCAATCAGCAGGTCCGTTGCATCATCTCCCAGTTCGTAGCTTTTGATCAGCCCTAAATCCAGATTGAAGTGGGCGGCTATTTGGCCCGCGGTGAATTCAACTCTTTGATACGGGACGTTGCTGTAAACGTCCTTGTCATGTTTTTGGGCGCGGATTTTGCCTGTCGGGTCAATCGGGTTGTTTTTAACCCCCCCTGATACAACCTCGCCGACATCTGATGCTTCGACAAAACCGCTTAAAGCCCGGGGAATTTTTACCCGGCCATCTTCGAGGTTTGCCAAAAACAACCCATGCAGGAGGGAGTTGACATCATATTTAAATACTGTCTTGGCGATCTTTCGCCAGTCCAGCGGCTTGCCCTTATAATAATTCGCCTCTGCCTGGAATGCCTCCTTAAACTTTTCATCCGTGATAATGTAGGGAGAATTCAGGCGATGGGCTTCAATAAGGGTGTTTGTCTCGGCATCCGATGCCCCGGAGAGCTTTGCTTTGACATAAGACAATCCTTGCAGTTCCGGAACAAGGTCGTTATCCGGACCCAGAATAACAGCTTCCAGGCGGTTGGCCATGGACTGGGCGGATTCAACGAGCAGCTTCCGGGTACCATCGGCCAACTGATATGTGGCCGGGCCGATGTCCGGAAATCCCGTTGGCTGGAAACGGTCTCCTTGTATCGGCGTCAGTTCGGCTTCCAATAAGAGCCTTTGATTTGTTTTCAATTGATCAAGCATGCGCAGCTCCTGTTGTTTGGTGTGCTGGTGATTTTTGTTTAAGAATAAGGGAAGCCAGTCGATCCTGATTTTTTATTGGCACCAGAAGACTTGCCAATAGACGAACAGAATCATGACTGTCGCTATAGCTCACGTCATAAGGTCTCAGTTCGGAGACCCGAAGCCTTCGGATGGCGGCCTCATATGCTTCTTTGATTTTATTGGCAAGCAGGAGGCGGGGGATCCGCGTTTCATACTTAAGCTTTTTCCCATCAATCTCATGGGGTGTGTGCAATAATTTAAGAAGACACCAGGGCCTTGACATTATGGATTGCGTTGCCGGCTGGTGCCAGGCAAAATGGATTGCCTTTAATCCGGTTTTGCGCCAGTTTATTATGGCCAATCCCCATATCAAATCCTCAATTTTGTGGTCATCACAAAACCCATCTAAAAAGGGCATGGCATCTTCTGCATGAATTTCCAGAGCGGCTGCCAGCGGAATTTTTTCAAGGGATTTGCGTTCAGCATCCATGATCCGGTAGGCTATCAAATTGGCGAGACGCTCTGCCACGTTTTGGCCAACCCAGTGCTGTTGATCCTTGTTTTCATCCCACCGCCAGGGAGTGTTCGGAGACACACCGGAAAGGTTGCTGGTTAAAGGCCCGATTCTGCCAGTGGCCTGAATGGAGGCGATTGAAGCAGCAATGCGAATCTCTGGGCTCCCGTCATCGCAATGTTTGAGCCATCGGGGAGACAATCCGAACATCGGGCTTGTTAATTTGGGCGTTTTTCTTAAATCCCGCAGGCTGGTCAACCGGTTCATATGACCGAGGGCGCGGACAAGCGAGATGAACTGATAGGGTTCCGGCTTCAAGGTGCAGGCGAACATTGCTTCATCAATACGGCGGCGGGCGGACGCCAGAGTTGCCGGAACATTTTTAAAGCCTTTTAAGAACCGGTCCAGTTGCGTGGTTATCGGGTCCAGCTCCGAAAAAAGTTCCATCCCGGGCCGAAATTTAACAGGGATTTTTCCGGCAGGCAGGGCAACGTGCGCATCCCCCCGGCGCTTTAAATAACTGTAGCGCTCAAAGGCAGAGATCCCCCGGTCCACCCCCAGGCCCCCTATAGCCCGGGAAAATTCAAGGCCGTTGGCAGCCTGTTTTCGGCCAAGGCTTGACCGGCCTTCTGCAAACAAGTGGCTCAATTCCTGATGTCCGGTCGGTTGAGGCCACAAGGGGAGCCAGGTCTCGGTACCGCCGGTTTCTGTATATTCGCTGGAGGTAAACCCCACTGGAGAAAATCGGACGGAAAAGGGGCTGGTCAGGGCGCTTCGACCCACGGATTGTCTACGGACAACAGCACTTGCCATCATCAAGGCCCCTTCCAGCGCGAAGACATAATCCCACGGATTGGCTTTGAAATCCTTGGTCTCAACTTCCATGCCCTGGTTGTATCCCCCCGCGTGACCGGGGTCGAACTGCCCGATCTTGATTTTAGGGCTTCCGGTTACCGGTGTTCCGAATAATGCCCCTGCCAGAAGTTCCCGGGTTTTTTCAGTTTCAGAGTTGATCAGCAAAAAAACTATTTGCTTCATGAAGTTGTTGCCGAACTCTTGACGGCCGTCATTGCCGCCTGTACCCAGTATCTGATGATAGGAAAGCCGGCGATCATCATGTATGGCGCACAAAGCATCCAGCCATTTCACACATTCATCGGGGAGGCGTGAGCGGCATAGGGGAAGAATAATATCCTTGTTTTTTTGACGGATGTATTCACTATACTTGGTGACCCCCTTGCGGATGCTCGCCAACCAATTTTTTAAGGCCTGTTCGTTTTTTCTGGTTTCAAGCTGGTCAATGTCTTCCGACAAAATGGAGTTGATCCCGGGCAAGTCCGGGGCAGACTCTATTGATTTCAGAAGTGCTCCTATTTCCTTTTGCTTTTTTTCGGAACCGGTCTCCGCCAATACCTGTTGAAGCCCTGAAATTACGGCACCCGGGGTTTTTAACTCCTTTGCCCATTCCGGCCAGTTTATGACTGAGTCTATTGCTTTGCGATATATTTTAAATCTGGGGTGTTTACTTTGACGGATTGCCTGTATCCCGTCTTTGGAGTCATTGGGATAAAAACCGCTGCCCCCATTCCATGGGGTGATGATCGGGGTCGGCGCATATTCGCTGCAAAAAAAATCAAGCAGATCATCGGATGTCATGGCAGTCTCGACAACAAAGGTGTCTGCCTCCCACCACCCTTTGATGCCCGCGTCTTTTTGTTCTGCGATCAGTCTGAGTACAGCGAGGGATTTCAGGTACCCGGCCAATGGTCTTGATTTACATCCACTCAAAACAATATTATGCATCACTTGTGAGCCTTTCGCTGCTTGCGCGCCAGTCTGCAACGCGGAGAATCGCTTCAAGAAAAGCAAGTCGAAAAGGGCCTATTTCCGGGTCATCTCTTAAAGCAATACTCCTTGAAAGCCAACTCGGCCCCTTTTGACCCTCCCCCAGAGACATATAAGATAGATCCAGCAATGTTTCCGGGAGCTTCACGCCGCCGCCGAGATCGGCCTCAGGCAGTACATCGCCTTCCCATATCCCCCGTGCGAATCTGGTTTCCGGGTTTGGCGGATATTGTTCATGGGGGAGCGATCGTATGGAGAGCCTAACTTTTCCGTGATGCGCAACTGCCAGGTAGGCAGCAAGATCCGGCAACCCGTTTTCCAGCATGGCGATACCAGAGGCCAACTCGTGCCGAAAGCCTTTTCGTTCATATGATATATTCCGGTTCGCTGTCTTTCCCCAAATCTCAGAATCCGAAGCAGCTTCGTCTTCGGTACGCAAAGCCTGCTGAAATACGGGATGGGCTTTTCCGGCATCGTGCCACCTGGCGGCTATCTTTAACGCCTCCCTTATTGAGTCATTTGAGATTTCAAGTTTTTTAAGTAAATGATTGACGGTTTGAACCACGTCTTCCGTGTGATCAGCAAGCTTCAGCCAACCGGTTGCGGTATAGGGGTCATCATCGTTTCCTTCCGCCGGATCTGCTGGAGAGGGAACAAGATCCGGAATGTCCGCCTTATTGCCTGTCCATCCCATTTCTCTGCTGTAGCCGCCGCGAGCTGAATCAAGCAGCAGAATGAGGCCGGGGTAAATTTCGTCTGCTGAATATATGCGGTTCCATTGCTTGTCCAGGTGATCCCAGCGCCATTTGGGATAATCGCCTATCTGGCGTATTGCGTACACAGGCACCTTGCACAATTCATCCCGATGGGGAGCCGCTTCATTTAAAGTGGGTGCGCTCTCGGGAAGTTCCCGCCAGAAGACCTGCACGTCCATGTCATCGGTTGAGCGGATGAATCTGGAAATATCAATGTCCGCGCCGGCAAGGTCCGGCGTTGTATCAAACAACTCAATTAAATCCTTCCGTCGAATGACGTGCTGATAAACCGGCGCTGCCTCAGGGGGCGGAATGTTGGCCGGCTGAACGTCCGGAGCGATTTTTTCGAGCAGCTGTCGGCTTTCTTCAAGTTCATCAGGCTCATACGGACTGGCGGCTCCTTTTTTGGAGAGATCCATATCTACCCAGACAACTGAGGCGGTTGTCTCATTACCATCCCGGTTACATCGGCCGAATCTTTGAACCATTGAGGACCAGGGGGCCAATTCGGTCAAAAGCATGCCTGACGAAACATCCACACCCGCTTCAATCACCTGGGTGGCAATACAGATGATGCCATCCGCCCCGGGCGTAGCCATCATTTTCGAAAGGGCTTCTGTGCGATCCTGGGGTCGAAATCTGGAGTGGATCAAAACGGTTTCAGCGGCGGGTTTTTTAGACTTTATTCCTTCGTACAAGGCCTGCGCCCGTTGCACCGTATTGACCACCGCCAGTGTGCGCGATCCCGCCTTATGATTTTCAATGATATAGGCAGCGAATTTTTTGGCCTCCTTTGCTTCAAAAGGGGCCTTTGTCAATGGTTTGTTGGCGTAAATCCGCTTTTGGAAAGTATCTGAAGTCTTGTCTGGATCACCCATTTCCAGGATTTTCAAATCTTGCACTGAATCTGCAAAATCAACTGTTTGAAGCCAGTCAGGGCGTAAGGTGGCGCTCATCCAGATGGATCGGGTCGGAAGTAGGGTGTTAATCGAGTTTCGAAATGCCTGAAGCTGAGAAGTAGTGGCCAGGCCTTCGCCCATCAGCTGAATTTCGTCCATTATCCACAGGCAGTCGTTGTTCAACAAACCGAATTGGACCGGCCAGCGGAATCGACTCATGGTGTAGCCGCGATTGAGCGCCCGTGAAAGCAACTGATCCTGTGTCCCGATAATTATCTGTTGGCTCTCCGGATACATATCCCAGTCACGATCAATATCACCGCCCATAAGGACATGAACACTTGGCCGATCTGCACCTGAAAAGCATCCCGCAGAGACCAGGTTTTCTATCCATGTGGAGGCATTCCGGCTGGTCTGTTCCACGAGAACGCGCATCGGGAGGCAATAAACAAGGCGCCGCGGGGTTTTAGTATCGCCCTTGAGCCGCTTATACAGCCAAGCCAGTATGGTAGCTGCTGTTTTTCCCATGCCAGTAGGTATGGATATAATTTCAGGCCAGTCTTCATTGGCCAGGCGTTCCTGGTAGGGGTACGGTGAAAAAGGGGCGTTTGTCGCTGTTTTAAAGAATCCGGCGTATTCCATAGCTATCTCAGCTGCTGCCATTGATTAAACAGTGGTTTGCTCTGTCGTCAGAAGACAAAGATCTAAAATTGGGATTAATAGGGTGATGGTTTGGGTATGATTGCTCGTGAAGGGTCATCGAAGATCCGTTGAAAGGATTAAGAGTAAATGCCCAATGATCAAAATTTCTATAATATTTGAGATGATAAGTCAAGGAGAGACCAGAAAAATCGCGGTTCCGTTAAGCGCATGTGAGTCAGCTTTAACCCTTGCTCGAAAAATGTCATGATGACAAACTTGGAAAAGGGGTGGGGGGCGAGTCAGATATGGAATGATCGACCTGGCATGCGCACCAGATTTTCCCTCAGCCCCCACGCTGAGAGGGGGTTTTTGGTTTTAATTTGGACGATCCCGGGGTGGGGCAGGCTTGGGGTCGGGTGGCAAAAAAGAGGGGCCTCGACAAAAATAAAAGGCTGTTTTGGGCGATAGGCTTTGGTCTAGAAGAAAGCGGAGATAAATATTAAAGCCAACCCCAAAATATGGTGTGCATCCTGAGACTGGAAAATTCAACATCCTGTTTGAAAGTCTGCTGCGGCGTGAGTGCCCGCATAACTAAAGCTTGATAGCCTCATGGTGCAATGGCTGTCAGCACTCAAATAATGCATATTGATGGGGCTTGGTGCACTGTTGTTTTCAAGCAGCATCGCAACAGGGGTGTCTTCACCAGTTTCTCTACATCTGAATTCCATATAGTCTCAAACGGTAAAATAGAAAATGATTAATCGCTCTGATCTCCATCCCATTTACGCCAATCCCGCCTTGACGTTCCTGTCCTGTTTGACGTATTATCTGAAAATAGGATAATATGCTTGAAGTGTAAGTTATTTTTTTCAACAAAGCGATGTACTTGGTTTTAATTCTATTTTCTGTTCGCATATTATCTGGACGGAAAATCAATGTTGTGATGTTATCTGGAAACCAGATTTTTGTTATCTGATGCTAATTTCGATTGATATCTTTTGAGGTTAAATGCGAGACGATTTTTCTGAAGCAACCAAATTACTTCTTGCCAAGCGAGTAGGAACTATTTGCTCCAATCCCGAATGCTGTGCGCCAACTTATGGACCAAATCATGACCCCCACAAAACAACAAGTAAGGGGGTTGCTGCCCATCTAACTGCTGCATCACCGGGCGGCCCCCGTTACGATGAAAGCTTAACGCCTGAACAGCGCAGAGATTATAGTAACGGAATTTGGTTATGCCAAAGTTGTGCTCGAATTATAGACATGGATGAAGGGGAATATACTTTAAGCCTTTTAAAATCTTGGAAAGAAAAAGCTGAAGATAGAGCTAAGAGGGCATTAAAAAATCCAAGTCTGGTAAATGCTGGACCGAACTTTGCCGAGACTATATTAATTGTAATTGTACAGCGTAGAGCGTTGTCTATGACTCCACCACCTGATTTAAATATACCTCCTGGGCATGTGGCTCGTAGGAAAATTACGCTGAAACCTGTCAAAGTGCCTCATGATTTAAAAAACCCTCAAATAATGCTAAATTTTACACCAGCAAACCATGTTCCTAAGGGCAAATGCCTAATCTCCATTGTATGTCAGAATCAAGGTACGGGTTTAGATCAAAACATCAAGATTGATATTCAATTTCAATCCGGAGCAATACTGAATTACAGATTAATGAACCAAGAAAGAATTCAATGCATAAATGGCGGAGGCCAAGGTTCTTGGTCAGCATCTTTTGCGATCGCAAATTTATTGCCCGGCGAATATCGTTCAGCCATTGTAGCGGCTTTTGATAAACCCTTCGAAGTCAAAGCTTGGTCTCAAAATTCTCATAGGGAAGTTGGTGTTTTTTGTTTTGATATCTCTTTTGGAGAATATGAAACCGTGCCAAGAGAAAATTCTCCTTTTCGAGAGGAAAAATAATCTCTCACATTTTCTTAAATAATTTAGATAACCATGCCTTTCACGCGGTCAGGAATTTCGCTTCGCTATATTCCTGCAGGTGAAGGCACCGTTATAATGCAAAAACTGAGTTGATAATGAATGGATATAGACATGGAGGAATTTAAAAAAATAATAAATCATTTTCTTAAAGGGGATAAATTCAAGTACCCTTTTGTAGCTTCAAGTCCAAAACACCCATACTTGTTATGCCTCAATGAATTGCTGAATGAATACGTAAATAGGATAGAAACGCTCAGCACAACAGGGGAAATAACTTTTTGGCTAAAGGGCCATAAAGACCAGATCAAATCCATTAACAATTCGCTAATCTCTGCACTCGATGAATACCTAAGCGGTAGCGCTGGAAAGGCCTATGACAAAATTGAAAAAATGATGCATAATAATTTTGTACAGGATAACATAATACATCTTAAGGTTCCCCTTAACACTTACTACGCACAACAAATAAATAGTAGGTCATTGTTTAGAATTAGATACAATGATAACCATTTGTCAGAACGGTCAGAAATTTTTCATATTCCATTTGAAAAACGACACCTCGTAAAAAATCAAAGATACTCTATTGCTGGAATTCCATGTTTATATCTTGGGACATCGTTATATGTATGTTGGCAAGAAATGGATAAACCTGACTTTAGCAAACTTTACTTATCTTATTTCAAAATTAATAAAGACAATCATCACGGAGAAATAAACGTACTTGATCTTGCGTATTCACTTGAGACATTAAAACCTGAAAATATAGAATATTTTTTCACAAAAGAATTAAGAGAAAGCGACAGGGATAAGGCAAAAGCATCTCTTGCATTTTGGCCTATTTTATTAGCCTGCAGCTTTAATGCTGAATTTCAACATTCTAATTTTACGGTCGAATATGTTATTCCAAATTTGATTTTGCAATGGATAAGTAAGGAAAAAAGACCTGTTTCTGGGGTTATGTATCTTTCAACAAAAACGGCAAAACTCAGAAATAGTGACAAAGGTATTAATTTCGTTTTTCCCCCTGATACAAAAAATGTAGATGAGGGGTTCTGTGAAAAATTGCAAAATGTTTTTAGCTGGTCTAAACCGATATCATGGCAGCTGTTAGACACTATACAATATTTTGAGCAAGATGCATTTAACAAAATGGAGTTTTCAGGGGATATTGAGCGTGGATTAATCAGGAATTATAAAGCGACGAAATTTTATGAAATGGAGCAAAAATTATGTGAGTTGGTTGAGCTTGGAAACCTGAATAGCGCAACAAAACCATCCAACACACGGAGAGAACGTTTGCAGGGATGATATTAACGCGTGACGAAAAATTTTTTAACCAAGTGCAGCAGCCGGCCGTTGTTCATGCAGGCCATGCAAATAGCTTTATCACCTGGAAAGATAAAAAAGATAAGACATTAAAAAAGATAGAATCTGCACCCCCAGCTTTCTGCACTAGACCGGTGTTTCGCTAACGCTCCACACCGGCAGGTGAGAAATTTGTTAGGCGCTTAGGAAATACGATGAACCTTCCGGAAGAAATTGATAGCTTGAGGGAACAAGTTCAAAAGGTTCTTGATCCTATTGCCTCTGCGGTAGAAAAAGGCACCAAGGCCGAGAAGAATTTTCTATTTGCCGCAGATCGAACGGATGCGGGAAGGTGCTTGCCTCCTTATTACTTGGTATATTTCCTCTTCGTAGATCTCCTCGGTTATAAAAATATAGGACAATTTGAAAAAATTTCTTGGTCGGTTCCAATCGACTACAACGGAACTGCCTATCTGCTGGAGCATAGGAAATTGGGAATGGGCTTGTTTGCTTCAGATAAAGAAAATCAAGAATCTGAATGCCAAGACATTGTTAAAAAAATCCAAAAAGCGGTTAAAGTTGCCCAGCCTTACTTTGAATGGATTGCAAACGAAGCTGCAAAGAAATCAGCATTAAATGTTCTGAATCACAGCTTGAGACTGCATGATAGATATGATTTTTTTCTAAAGGAGTTCAAAAAAAAGGCAGATGAGGCAATCTCTCGGAAAGATGAAAGAATAAAGACACAGCATTCTGAAAACTCCTGGAGCGTCCATATTCCGTATTATGAGCTGAAGAGGGAAGCGGATTGGTTAGCTCTTTCAGCAATTGATGCGTTTTATAGTTTTACTGAGCATGTGTTCATTCATGCTGGAATTTTGAAAGGTCATTTATTAACAGGTGAAGACGTAGCAAACCTAGCGGACAAAGATTGGGCATCAAAGTTCAAAGCTTGTCTGGATATCCAAGACCCTTCGGTAAAACCACACTATGACAGATTGGTTGCGATCAAGGACCAAATAAGGAATTACATGGCTCATGGTGCATTTGGCAAAAACGGTGAGGCATTTCAAATCCACTCTGGAGCAGGTGCCGTACCGCTGCTTATGCCCCATCAGAAAGGAAGTTCGCGCTTCTCTATGCTGAGCGGAACAGAGTTTCAGGAAGAAGAAGCAATAAGCGCGATCGAAGAATTTATGCAGTTCTATTGGGAGTCAAATGATTTCCCCGAACTGATATATATAAAAAGCGCACTTCCTAGCATTCTCACTTACGCATCTGACTCTACCTACAATAGTGCCATGGCATCAACTGATGATATGGAAAGTTTTGTTGATAATTTGACCGGAGTTCATGAACGTGCTGCAAACATGGATTGGTGAAACCTGCCTAACCAATGCGTCAATTGGGACGCTCGCAAGCTCGCGCCCATTACGCAGACGTTAAGCCAAGGAGCATAGAATGAGCTTCCAGACATGGCGGGCATATAGGAAATTCGAGAGGGCGGTTTTACTCTCGAGACGGTATTTCAGGACACCAGAACAAGAATCGTTCCTCGAATCGGTCTT
>CAYMLS010000177.1:0-10554 GCA_964390665.1 uncultured Bacteroidales bacterium
ATACGATTATTTCCGTTGAAGGCAGCGGAAACAATATCAACAATCTGGAAGGAGAGCTTACTGCCTACAAGACATGGTTAAGACGAGTGCCGGCAGGTAGCACCAGGATCCTATATGCAACAAAGGATACCATCATCGAAGAGTTCAGAACCGACCTGATTTCTCTGAACAGTTTCATCATGAATGAAGATAAAAAACTATTGAGGTTACATTCTGAGTTTCTGGATTTGAATATGGAAGGAAAAATCAATTATGAAACCCTCGGAAGATCCTTTAACAGTTATCTTGCCGGCTATGCCCCATCAGGTTTTACGGCAGACAGCATTGCTGATCATCACCAGGATCTGTGGCAAAATTTTAAATTCACCCTGCAAGCCAAAGGCAAATTACCCGATCTTACCTCTATGTTTCTGCCGGATTTGGAAATGGATACCAATACCATCATTGAGGGATCATTTGATGCCTCGCGCAACCAACTTCGGTTAAAAGGAAACGCCGGTTTCATTTCCATGAATAACACAAAAATGGAAGACCTGTTTATTGAAATATCATCTGATTCAGCACAACTCGATCTTGCCGCCACAAGTAAAAAGTTCTTTTTGGGAGACTCATTGGATTTGATCGGATTTTCTGCCAATACAGTTTTCTATGATGATACCCTGCAAATAACAACACAATGGGGCGATGAAGAACAGAACCCCCGGAACGGTGGCAAAATTGAGGGTACTGGAGCGATCCACTCTCCACAATCGGCACAATTTCGCTTTTTACCTTCTTATGCCTACGTAAATGATTCATTATGGTCGGTGAGCCCCGATAATCAAATAAACATCGACTCCTCAAAGGTAAATATTGCCAACTTGTTTTTATACAAGATGAACGAATTTCTGATCGTTGATGGAACCATTAGTAAAGACCCGGAAGATATCCTGGAAGTATTCCTCAACAACTTTGATATTGAGAATTTTAAAATATTACTAAAAGAAAAAAAGGTTGATTTTTCGGGCATTGGCAATGGGCGACTATCTGTGTCGTCGCTATTAACAACACCCAATATTTCTGCCGATCTGGTTGTAAAAGATTTTGCTTTCAACAACGATCATCTGGGAGACCTGAATCTTATCAGTTATTGGGATCCGGAGCGCGATGGATTCCGGGTAGATACAGAGCTGATCTATTATGGCAACGTCGGTTTTAATAAACCCTTGACAGCCTCCGGTTACTTTTACCCGGATCGTGAGGAGGATAATTTTAATCTTGACATAAAGATAGAAAACCTGAAAATGTCCATTTTTAGCCGGTATGTAAGCTCCTTTGCATCACGCTTCAGAGGCTTGGCAACAGGTAATTTGCGTTTGGAAGGACCTTTGCGGTCGCCTGAATTAAGCGGGCAGGCCCGCTTGCTGCGCACCGGATTCAGGGTTGATTATCTGAACACTTCTTATTCTTTTGCCCACAACATAGCAATTGAAAAAGGGCATTTCAGTTTCCAGAACCTTATTTTGAATGATACACTTGGCAACACGGCCAACGCATCGGGCATGATCAGACACAATAATTTCAAAAATTTTGATGTGGATATTTCCCTTTTAATGAATGAGATCACTGCCCTTAACACCCAGAAACGTCACAACGAACTTTTTTATGGTAAAGCATTTGCCAGTGGGTTAGTAAAAGTATATGGTCCCGCCAACAACATTGCCATTGACATTACGGCAAAAGCAGAGAGGGGCACCCGTTTCTTTTTGCCCCTTGACTACACAGGTAATGAAGTAGCACAATCGAGTTTTATAAAATTTGTAGCGCCCGATGAAGAGGTGAACAACAATGAATTATCCAGTGCCATTACGCAATATTCTGACCTGAACCTCAACCTCGATCTGGAAGTAACACCCGAATCCGAGATCCAGATCATCTTCGATTCACAAATTGGTGATATCATCAGAGGAAGAGGTTTTGGAAACCTGAACATAGAATATAACAACCAGGGAGAGTTCAATATGTACGGTGATTATACCATACAGGAAGGAGATTATCTTTTTACACTTCAAAACCTGATCAACAAAAGGTTTCGTATTGCACAGGGAGGAAATATACGCTGGAGTGGCGACCCCTATGATGCAGATATTGACATTACCGCGTTGTATCGCACGCGCACTTCACTACACGATCTGGCAATGAACCAAACCGATACAACTGACAACTTTGCAAGAAGAGTACCCGTTGAAACCGTTTTGATCCTGGAGGATAAACTTTTCAACCCCGCCATAAGTTTTGATATACAAATGCCCGGAGCCGATGAATCTATGAATGAGATGCTCGACCGCCTTATTACCACCGAACAGGAGATGAACAGGCAGGTTTTCTCACTGCTGATTCTCAACAGATTTGTTCCCCCGGAGGATGGGTTCAACAGCGCTTTGGGTTACGGCATGGGATCCACTTCCACCGAATTACTCTCCAACCAGTTGAGCAACTGGCTGTCGCAGATCAGCAACGATTTTGATATTGGTGTTAATTATCGGCCTGGTGATCAGATCAGCAGCCAGGAGCTTGAAGTGGCTCTTTCCACCCAGCTGTTTGACGACCGGGTGATCATAGACGGTAATCTGGGGGTTGCGGGCAATCACCCGGCTCAAAACCAGCGAACCAGCAATATCATTGGCGATGTAAATGTGGAGGTAAAAATAACCCCGGAGGGGAAATTCCGTATCAAAGCTTTTAACCGTTCCAACACTTTTGATATTTTGAACAATACGGCCCCTTATACCCAGGGGGTTGGTGTTTTCTACAGAAAAGAGTTTGATAGCCTGGGCGAACTCTTTCGACGTACCTCCCGCCCGACCCTTGAAATTCCTGAATTTGAGAATACAGAAGAAGACTACCCCGATGCCGAAGCAAAGCAATAAAGTGCCCCAGACAACCTAAACCATACTCCCCTCAGATCATTGGGCACAACAATATATCATGATGCATTTGCACCGGGCAGAAAAAAAACAGTAAATCTCTTAGATTTTCTTTTGATTTAACTGATACTTTTACACTCCACAACTTATCAACTTAGAAGATCTTAAAAGATGGAAGACCGAAATAACAATCAGGAGCATAATGAAATCTTAGAGAATCTGGTTTTATTGGATCTTTTCACCAAAGAAGAATTACAAGAAAAGCAGGATATCTTCTCGGAAGCCCTCGGTGTTGCCTCTTTGATCACCCTTCCCGATGGTTCGCCTGTTACCCGTTCGAGCAACTTTTCTTCATTTTGTCATTTGATAAGAAAGACCACCGTGGGTCGGACAAACTGCTTTAAATCAGACGCCGAATTGGGAAAAGCCAACGCAAAAGGCCCCCTAATAAGACCCTGCCTGAGTGGTGGATTATGGGATGCAGGGGTAAGCATTGTTATTGAAGGGAAGCATTTGGGCAATTGGCTCATAGGGCAAATCAAAAACAATCAGCTCGATAAAAATAAGATACTGGATTATGCTGATGAAATAGGTGCCGACAAAAAAGAATTTAAAAAAGCACTGGAACTTGTACCTGAAATGTCGCTTGAAAAATTTCAGAAGACCGCTGAGATGCTTTTTATATTTGTGAATGAGCTAACACAAAAGGCTTACACCAATTACATACTTAAAAAAGAAATTGCTGAACGACACAGAACCAGTGAAGAACTTAAAAAGACACTTGAAAAACTAAAAAAAAGCCAGGAAGAATTAAAAAGACAAAACCAGGAATATCTGAGTATTAATGAAGAATTGAACCAAGCCAATGAAGAATATCATACCCTCAATGATGAAGTAACGGAAACAAATCTTACCCTGACCAAAACGCTTCAAAAACTCGAAGAGAGCAACCGGCGCAATCAATCTCTGCTGCAAGCCATGCCCGACATGATGTTCCTTTTCGACCAGGAGGGCACTTTCCTGGATTGCCACATTCCTGCCAATGGCAATACCATCCTTCCTCCTCAGGATTTTATTCAGAAAAAAATCCATGATCTGCTGCCCGAGCAAATTGTAGACGTACATTACAAAGCACAAAAAAAACTTTTTGAAACCAAACAACCTCAACAGTATCAATACAAGACAAACACTGACCAGGGAATACGCTACTACGACAGTAAAATGGTTTTGCATAACCATAATCAGATATTGGCCATTGTAAGAGACATTACCGATACCAAAATAGCAGAAAGAGAGATCAAAACATCTCAAAAAAAATACCAGCTTTTGCTTGACAATGTTTTTGATGGCATATACATGATCAAAGGGACTAAATTTGAATATGTAAACAAACAATTTTGCAGCATCATGGGATATCCTGCTGAAGAAATACTCAGTAAGGATTTTAATCTATGGGATACCCTCACTGAAAAAGGAAAAGAGGTGGTGAAAAACAGATATGACGCAAGACAGCGAGGCGAGGACATACCCCATGTTTACGAATTTCAGATTCAAACACCCCGGGGCGATATGAAAGAGGTAGAGGTGAGTACCACCCAAATAACAGAAGACAAAACACCTCTGATATTGGGTATTATGCGCGACATTACAGAGGCGAAGAAATCAAAGGAGTTGGAACAGGAAATAAATATTGCCCGTAAATCAGCTGAGTTTAAACAAAAATTCCTGGCCAATATGAGCCACGAGATTCGTACTCCTCTGACAGGTATGATGGGGTTGACAGATATTCTGGCAAAAACCAGTCTCGATGAAAAACAAAAGAACTATGTAGAAAACATGCGTCAGTCAGGTGAAAACCTGCGGCATATTATTAACCTGATCCTCGACTACTCAAAAATTGAGTCGGGGCAAATCAATCTCGTAAGATCTGTATTTCCTGTGAAATCAATCTTTGATGATGTGGAAAACCTGTTTCACTCCATTTGTCATAAACCCATTGCTTTGAAAACAGAAATTTCACCAGACCTGCCCGATTATATTAAAACAGACCGTCAACGTCTTAACCAAATACTCAACAACCTTGTTTCCAATGCAGTAAAATTTACCAATGAAGGAGAAATAACCCTTTCATGCAGGGTGGAAAATCACAAAGAAAACGTTGTTAAAAACAACAATACCATCCAGTTACGAATTGAAGTAACAGATACGGGTATTGGTATAGAGCCATCACTGCATAATCATCTTTTCAAACCTTTTTCACAAATAGAGGCAAACGAAATAAGGAAGATGGAGGGCACAGGATTGGGATTGTCAATATGCCATGAGCTTTCCGTTTTGTTGGGCGGAAATATTGGTGTGGAGAGTGAACCCGGTAAAGGAAGTAAGTTCTGGTTCACGATTCAGGCAGAAATTTCTGACCAATCAAAAATGCCAGCAGCAGCAGAACCAGCAAAAAGAAAACGCATTCCGAGAGAAAAACAGTTGAATATTTTGCTGGTGGAAGATAAAAAAGTAAACCAACTGGTTATCAGATTAATGCTGGAAGAATTAGGGCATAAGGTAACCATTGCTTTTCATGGCGAAGAAGCACTCGAAATTTTCACTCCCGGTATTTTTGATCTCATACTGATGGATATTCAAATGCCCGTGATGGATGGCATAGAAGCCACAAACCAATTAAAACAATTATACAGTTACCTGCCTCCCGTGGTGGGTTTAAGTGCCAATGCTTTTGAAGGTGATAAAGAAAAGTATATGAATTTAGGTATGGACGATTATCTAACAAAACCTGTTAAACTGGAGGATTTTGAGATCCTGCTTGATCGGTTATTTCCCATTGCAACAGCATAGGTTTTTATCCGGCATACCTTTGAAGAAGAATAGTGATTGTAGATCAACCAGAAAAGATGAGAAGCAGCAAATTCATCGGGATAAGATTAAACAGATCAGCAACAAGATAATATTTTTGCGGAAAAATTTGCATTCCTGGTCGCTTGCTACCATTGAAGCGGCAAAATAAAGGAGGCAAAAGAAGAGATTCAGAAGATCATGGAAAACAAAAGACATACCAGTATACTGCAAAATGCACCCTTCGCCTATGCCTTGCATGAATTGATCATGGATGAAACAGGCCAACCCACTGACTATGTATTTTTGGAAGTAAACCAGGCTTTTGAAAAACTTACAGGTTTAAAAGCCACAACAATCATCAACAAAAGAGTTACAAAGGTTATTCCCGGAATAAAGAATAATGATTTTGACTGGATCAGCTTTTATGGCGATATTGTAAAAAAAGGGGAACCCAAAGAATTTGAGCAATATTCGCGACCTTTTAAAAAATGGTACAAGGGAGAAGCACACCCTTGCGATGAAAACCAATTCTCCTGTATTTTTATTGATATTACAAAAGAGAAGATCATTGCCAATACATCCGATGTTTTCTTCAAAGAAAAAGATATCGGCAAACGCTTTCAGATCATATGCGATAATTTGCTAACCATTTGCAATGCCAAATATGCCAGTTTAAATATTTTTGATGATAATGGAAAAGATTTCACCACGGTTGCTTTGTCGGGGGTACAAAAAAACATAGTGAAGGCCTGCCAGATCGCGGGCATAAATTTTACAGGCAAAAAATGGGAATATGACCCCAAGCGCGAAAATTTATTGAGAAAAAATCTACTCACGCGTTTTGAAAAACTCAGGCACCTTACCCACGGTGTGCTGCCTGATATGGTATCAGGCACCCTGGAGTTGAGCTTCGGACTGGGTGAAGTTTCTATCCTGAAGATCATGGAAGGAGAAAAACTGCTGGGAGATTTCACCATTATCATGGACAAAGGTGAGACCCTGCATTACAACAATGCATTGAAACTTTTCACCGACCAGGTGGGGCTGATCATTGCAAAAGTAAAATCAGAACAATTGCTCAACAATTTTTTTGATATCAGCATCGATCTGTTGTGTATTACCGATACCGATGGAAATTTTATCCGGTTAAACAAAACATGGGAGAAGTTACTGGGATACAATTTGAGAGTATTAGAAGGGAAAAAGTTTTTCGATTTTGTGCATCCCGAAGATGTTTCCGCTACGCAGGAAATGACAAAGAAACTGGCCAACCAGGAACATGTAACCGATTTCGTGAACCGCTTTCTTGCCCACGATGGGTCGTATAAATACTTGCAATGGAGTTCGCATGCAAGCGGGAAGCATATCTATGCATCTGCCCGCGACATTACAGAAAAAGTATACTTTGAAGAATCCCTCAAAAGCAGTGAGAAAAGATACAAATCACTTTTTAATCAGTCCAATGACGCTGTTTTTATCCTCGACCTGAATGGCAACCATGTAGCGGCCAATCTTACCGGAACCAAAATGCTGGGTTACAGCCAGGAGGAAATACTGAAGCTATCGATAAACGACCTTTCTGCCGAACATACTGACAGTGACAACATATTTAACCGTTTACTGGAAGGAGAGGTAATTGCCCCATACGAGCGAAAGATCAGGCACAAAAATGGAAGCATCATCGATGTGGAAATTAACGCTGAACTCATCAGAGACGTGAACGGGAAACCCCTTCATATCCAAAGTGTGATCCGAAACATCAGCGAACGCAAAAAAATTGAACAACAACTGATCAAAAGAGACCTTTTGCTTAAGAAGCTCTCGCGACAGATACCAGGCGTGATCTACCAGTATCAGTATCATACCGATACAGGAAAGAACTATTTTCCTTTTGCATCAGAAAACATATATGATATTTACGAAGTACACCCTGAAGATGTGAAAGAAGATGCATCATTGGTTTTATCAAAATTGCATCCTGATGACCATGATCACGTAGTGGATTCCATCATCACTTCGGCCAAAACACTCAAAAACTGGGAATATGAGTACCGGGTAATTCTCTCAAAAGGAATCAGATGGTTGCAAGGCATTGCCCACCCTGAAAAGCAGCATGATGGCAGTGTAATGTGGCATGGATTTATCACCGATATTACCGACAAAAAAAACGCGCAGATCGAACTGCATAAAACCAGAGAACAGTTTCAACTGGCAATAGAAGGCAGTAATGATGGTATCTGGGATTGGGATTTGGAAAGCAATGAACTTTTCCTCTCACCACGCTATAAGAACATGATCGGATATGAAGACCATGAGCTGGAGAACAAATTCAATACTTTTGAAGAGCGCATTCACCCTGATGATAAAAAGCACGTTTTTGACACCCTTGAACTATACTTTGAAAACAAATCCCTTACATTTGAGGTAGAATTCAGGTTCCGCCATCGCAACAACAATTATATCTGGGTGCTGGGCAGAGGGAAAGCGCTCAGAAACGCAGATGGAAAACCATACAGAATGGCAGGCTCTCACAGCGATATTACCTCGAGGAAAATGATGGAAGAAGCCCTTGTGGAGAGCCAGGAACAATTAGAATCGGTGCTTCAATCACAAAAAGAATTGATTTGCCGCTTTACATCCGATACCGTGCTTACGTTTGTCAATCAATCTTATGCAGACTTCTTTGGGAAAAAACCGGTTGAACTTTTGGGTACACCCTGGTTAAAACTGATACCCGATAAAGCACACCAACATGTATTAAAGCACCTGGAGGAAGTAAAAAACGATCATAAAAACCATTTAACCTATCAAAACGAAGTATTTGACAAAGAAGGGAAGCGCAAATGGATGGAATGGACAGATTATGTGATCAGAGATAAGAGCGGAAATTTTATTGAATTTCAATCTGTAGGACATGACATCAGCGACCGTATCGAGAGAGAAAAGCTTGAAAAAGAGATAGAAATATCAAAAAACAGCCTGAAGTTCAAGCAAAACTTCCTGGCCAGCATGAGCCACGAAATGCGTACTCCCCTTATTGGTGTAAAAGGTATCGCCCAACTGCTGAATAAAACAACCCTCACCGGAAAACAGAAAGAACTGGTTGACATTCTCGATCAATCAGCAGAAAATCTTTCAGAAATCATTGATCAGGTGCTGGACTATTCGCGCATTGAATCAGGAAAACTACAACTCAACCTTCAAAAGCATAAAACAGAAGATCTGCTCAAACATGCCAACAGTTTCTTTTCCAATATTTGCGACAAACCCATCAGGTTTATTCCTGCTTACGACAGTAAGTTACCCGGGCATGTTTCAATGGACAACAAGCGCATCAATCAGGTGATCAACAATTTGTTAATTAATGCTGTAAAATTCACCAGGTCAGGAAAAATTGGCGTTACCATAAAAAAAGAAGCACCTCTCTCTGCGTCCAAAACAAACGAGGTGTGTGTCAGGGTAGAGGTTTCTGACACCGGCATTGGCATCAGACCCGAAAGACAAAAGAATATTTTTTCGCCTTTTTCTCAGGTTCATGAAATCGATACAGAAAACTACCAGGGTATTGGTCTGGGTCTGTCCATCTGCAAAGAAATTGTTGAATTGCATGGGGGCAAAATGGGTTTGTCAAGTACCCCGGATGAAGGAACCACTGTTTGGTTTACTTTTAAAACCATGGCAGAACCCGCTCCCGGACATGCAAATGTGCCGGCAGAAGAAAAAGAGCCAAAGCACAAAACGCATTTGAAAATACTTTTTGTAGAAGACCGCAAAACCACTCAAAAAATAGTGAAACTTATGCTCAACTCCATGGGTCACAAAGTAAGCATTGCAGACAACGGTCATCAAGCTTTGCACAATTTCAATCCTACCGATTTTGATCTGATCCTGATGGATATTCAAATGCCGGTCATGGACGGTATTACCGCTACTCGTTTAATTAAACAAACATATGAGCAGTCTCCTCCCATTGTGGGGCTAAGCGCCAATGCTTTTGAAGGTGCACGCGAAAAATATATGGAGTCAGGCATGGATGAATACCTTACCAAACCTTTGGTAGAAAGTGAATTCAACAAAGTGATCAGGTATTTATTGCCAGAACAAAATCCCAAAGAATAGGATTAAACCCATAAAACATATATCCCAAAAACTGTTCATAGAAAAAATTAGTTTTCCCCGAATGATCAGCGAAAAGAAAGCAATGAATGGATTTTGCCATCTTTAACATGTCTCCCGTTAAAAAAGAAACCATAAGGAAATGTACCACCAATTCAAAAAAATTATTAATTTCGCTTATACAAACAGAAGTAAAAGAGACTTTTAACCAACCAAAGTCCGCCTGATGGATCTCAGGAACCCTTTGGTCGGGCAGTGGAAAGAAAATCTATGTTTTTAAAATAATTTCTGTTCTGTTTTCTGTAAAAAGATCGTAAAAAAAGTTTTCAAAATAAGCAACAAACTTTTGATCCACAAAAAATAGCAGAAATATGTCAGTTGGCATTGTCTTTCTAAAAAGTATCAAAACGATAAAAGCGATAAAAAAAAATAATATTTGAAGACACCAGGAAATAAAACATCCATGAATATGATAATGTATCTGATTTTTTACTTCCTAATGGGAATGAATGTTTTTAATCATGGAAAACACTGAGAATTTTTACAAAGAGGTCATACGCACAGCACCCATGGCTTATGCCCATCACAGAATCATTTTTGATGAATCCGGTAAAGGCATTGATTACATTTTTTTGGAAATAAATGATGCTTTTACCCGAACAACCGGCAAAAAGAAAGATGA
>CAYMLS010000178.1:0-10533 GCA_964390665.1 uncultured Bacteroidales bacterium
AAAGTATATTGAAAGACGATGAAGCAATGAAAAAATTTTCTAAACTTCTATATCCTCATGAGTTTAGCAAAGTGTCATAATTCATGCAGCTATGGAAATCACCCATGGAACAATTGTCCAGAAAGGGATTGGTTGATATAACGAACTATATAAAGAGAAAAAAATCAATTTAAATAAAAGTACAACCCTTATAAAAGTTCATTTTTATCAGATAATTTTGCTCGGAAACTTCAATTAAAAACAATTTCGTTATACAAACAATCCCGGATATTTACCCCAAATAAATCCAATCTTTTCACAACCCTGTTCATAAACGTACATTTTTTGTGCGAACCCGTACAAACCTATTTGACAGATACTTAAAACAAATGGTTTATCTATCTGATTATCTTTACCTTAAACACAATGGTCTGATATTGGATATTCGATAACAAACTAAAAACTTACGCAATGATATCACTAAAAAATTTACACAAATCATACACTACAGGCAGCAATGTTTTGCATGTATTAAAAGGTATAGATCTGGAAATAGCAAAGGGCGACCTGGTGTCGATCATGGGCAGTTCGGGTTCAGGAAAATCCACACTTCTCAACATACTGGGTATTTTGGATCATTATGATAAGGGTGAATATTACCTTGACGGCCGCCACATAAAAGGTTTGTCGGAAACCCGCGCAGCCTTGTTGCGAAATGATTACATCGGGTTCATATTCCAGTCTTTTAATCTCATTTCATTTAAAAATGCCATGGAAAATGTAGCGCTCCCCCTTTATTACAAAAAGGTAAGCAGAAAAAAGCGCAACAAGATCGCACTGGAGTACCTGGAAAAAGTAGGATTGCTTGAATGGGCAGAACATATGCCCAATGAAATGTCGGGAGGACAGAAGCAAAGGGTGGCCATAGCCCGGGCACTGATCGCACAGCCCAAGGTAATTTTTGCCGATGAACCTACCGGAGCACTCGACTCCACCACTTCTTACGAAGTGATGGATTTGCTTAAAAACATCAACGCAGAGGGAATTACGGTGATTATTGTAACCCACGAGAATGATATTGCCAACATGAGCAAAAGGGTTATAAAACTAAGGGATGGAAACATAGAAGCAGATTACATCCCACAAACAAACCATCAGGAGTTCACCATTAGTGAAAAAATAACCAGCGACCACTGATTCTTAACATCTCGTAACGATCTGAATGATCATAAAAAGATTTCATTATGTTTGATCTCGATAAATGGCAGGAAATACTTGCCACCATCAAAAAAAATAAACTTCGCACTTTTCTTACAGGTTTTAGTGTTGCCTGGGGAATATTTATGCTGATTGTTTTGCTCGGATCGGGCAAAGGATTGGAAAACGGATTTGAAAACCAGTTTTCACGTTCGGCCAAAAACTCATTGTGGATATGGACAGGTCGAACCAGTGTGGCGCACAACGGTATGAATGTAGGAAGAGAGATCCGGTTTACCAACGACGACTATACCAATCTTTACCACAACATACCCGAAAGGGAATACATTTCCGGCAGGTTTAATATTTGGTTCAGCAGCCAGATCACTTACAAAAACGAAGTACATTCTTTTGCCATCCGCAATGTACACCCCGACTACCAACATATAGAAAATCTGGAGATCGTGGAGGGAAGGTTTGTAAACGAAATAGATCTCAGGCAAAACAGAAAGACAGTGGTTGTAAGTACTTTGGTGAAAGATATTCTTTTTAAAGAAGAAAAAGAAAGTGCTTTGGGGAAATACATAAAAGTAAACAACATCCCTTTTAAGGTGGTAGGGGTTTTTGAAGATGAAGTAAGAAATGAAAATCGCCTGAGAATGATCTACATCCCCATATCTACTGCCCAGAGGGTATTCAACGGAGCCAACCGCTTGCATGAGTTATCGCTGACCATAGAAGCCAACACCATGGAGGAGGCACAGGCGGCTGAGAAAAAAATCCGTAACCGTTTGGCCAAGACACACAATTTTGACCCTGAAGATCGCCGGGCACTGGGCACATTCAACAGTTTTGAAAACTACATGCAAATGCAGGGTATTTTTAAAGGGATCCGGTTGTTTATCTGGATCATAGGCATTGGCACCATCATAGCCGGTATTGTGGGTGTAAGCAACATCATGGTGATCGTAGTAAAGGAACGCACCAAAGAGATCGGCATTCGTAAATCTTTGGGTGCCACACCTCTTTCGGTCGTTTCACTCATCTTGTTTGAATCAGTTCTGATCACCACCTTTGCCGGATACATTGGATTGGTATTAGGTGTGGGGGTCATGGAACTATTATCAGGGATAGATTTTGAGTTTTTCAGCAACCCATCTGCAGATTTTGGAGTTGCCGTCAGCGCCACCATAATACTGATCGTTTCGGGTGCTGTTGCAGGATTTGTTCCGGCACTCAGAGCAGCAAGGATAAAACCCATAGAAGCACTTAGAGATGAATAAAATTCATTTGCCGGCAGGCAGATGCAGATATAAAACCACACAGTCATCAACTTATAAAATGAATTATCATGTTTGATCTGGATAAATGGCAGGAAATATTTGCCGCATTGAAAAAAAACAAGATGCGTACCTTCTTAACCGCCTTTGGTGTTTTCTGGGGTATTTTTATGCTCATCATCATGCTGGGTTCGGGCAGGGGTCTTAGCAACGGCGTAATGGAGGGCATCAAGGATTTTGCCACCAACAGTGTTTTTATCTGGACACAACCCACTTCAGAACCCTACGCCGGGTTTCCACGGGGCAGAAGGTTTAACTTCAGAACAGAAGATATAGAAGCATTGAAAAGCAACATTCCGGAAATAGAGATCCTTGCACCACGATTGCAGGCAAGGGGGGGAACCAACGCCACCGATAATGTAGTAAGAGGACTGCTTACCGGTTCATTTACCATCAATGGTGATTTCCCTGAATGGAACCTGATAGATCCGGTAAAAATAGAAATGGGACGGTTTCTGAATCAGATAGATGTGGATAAAACCCGGAAAGTTGCCGTGATAGGGGACTATGTTTATGAAACACTTTTTAAAAAAGAGGAAGATCCTATTGGTGAATACATAAGAATCAATGGGGTTTATTTTCAGGTTGTGGGTGTTTTTAGTCCGCTCAACAGCAATGTAAATTTCGGAGGAGATAAATCGCAGAGTATTTATATCCCACTGACAACCTTACAAAGAACCTATAATTATGGCGATGTAATCGGTTGGTTCGCCATAACCGCCAAAGAAAATATTCCGGCAAGTGTGGTAGATGAAAAGGCAAAAACACTGTTGAAAAGCCGCCATAAGGTTGCTCCGCATGACACAGCAGCCATCACAGGTTTTAACCTGGAAGAGCAGTTCCGGAAAATGAGTGGCTTGTTTCTGGGCATTAATGTTCTGGTATGGATCGTAGGCACCGGAACACTCCTTGCCGGTGTGATCGGTATCAGCAACATCATGCTGATAGTAGTGAAAGAGCGCACCAAAGAAATTGGTATACAAAGGGCATTGGGTGCTACCCCGCGCATCATTATCAGTCAGATCATCACCGAATCGATCTTTCTTACCACCATTGCGGGTTATTTCGGACTTACACTCGCGGTGTTCCTGCTCGAAGTGATCAGCAAAGCACTGGCAGCAAGCGGTGCCGAAAATCAGGCATTTCAAAACCCAGGCGTTGATTTCAACATTGCCATCACTGCCTTGCTCATTCTTATTGTTTCCGGGGCTTTTGCAGGTTTTATGCCTGCCAAACGCGCTGTATCCATCAAACCTATAGACGCTTTGCGCGACGAATAATCACGATAAATCATCAAAATAAAAATCCAGAAAAGAAACAAATTATAAAAACACATTAAAAATTTAAGTCATGAAAAAAGTATTAAGAATATCATTGATCGTAATCGTACTTGTACTCTTTTTGGGAACCATCGGTTTTTTGTATTCAAAATCGAGAAGCAAACCTGAGGTTTTTGAAACCGAGAAACCATTTTATACCGACATAATCCTTAAAACGGTGGCAACAGGATCCATTGTACCCCGCAATCAGATAGAGGTAAAACCAACTGTATCGGGTATTATAGACGAAATTTTCGTCAATGAGGGAGATCTGGTAAAAAAAGGACAAGTCATAGCCCGCATACGCATTGTACCCAACATGATCAGCCTCAACACCGCCGAAAGCCGCCTAAAACGAGCAAAAATAGCCATGGAAGAGGCAAAAATCAATTTTGACCGCCAAAAGAAACTTTTTGAAAAGCAGGTGATCGCAGAAAGTGAATACATTCCTTATGAAATTGCATGGAAAAACGCAGAAGAAGAAGTAAACGCTGCCGAAAATAACCTGGAACTTATTCGCGACGGGGTGAGTCAATCTTCAGGAGAATCAAGCAACACCCTCATCAGATCAACAATCGATGGCATGGTACTGGAAATACCTGTCGAAATTGGCAATTCGGTGATCGAAGCCAATAATTTTAATGCCGGTACCACCATTGTAAATGTTGCCGATATGGGAGAAATGATCTTTGAAGGAAAAGTCGACGAATCAGAAGTAGGCAAGATCAGGGAAGGGATGAATCTTATTCTTACCATAGGCGCCATTGAAGAAGCATCTTTTGACGCAGTACTCGAACACATTTCGCCTAAAGGATTGGAAGAAAATGGCGCTATTCAGTTTGAAATACGTGCTGCCATTGATCTCAACAAAGATTATTTTATACGCGCCGGTTATAGTGCCACCGCCGATATCGTCCTCGAAAGAAGAGACAGTGTGCTGGCAATCAAAGAAAGTCTCCTGATTTTTGAAGACGACACAACTTATGTTGAAATTGAAAAAGAAGATCAGGTTTTTGAGAAAATTGCCATTGAAACCGGCATTTCCGATGGTATCAACATTCAGGTGATTGATGGAATAACGGAAGATATGCCCATTAAGAAAGGAGCATAAACCACACTATCTTATTGGACAAAAAAAAAGTTTTATGTTGTAACAGGCATAAAACTTTTTTTTGTTGTATAACAGAACATTACAGAGACGGGGCAGTGAATTAAGATTTTTTTATTAATAATCATTCTAATTTGAGAACAATTATTATGTAGGAGCGTTACTAAATTGTGATCACAAACAAAAAAATAGAAATATGCAGCAGATCGTCAAAAAAATATCAGAAGCAGGATTAAAAGTTACCCCACAACGAGTGGCAGTAGCAAAGGCGCTTCAGGAACTGAACCATCCTACCGTAGATGAAATTTATTCGGAGGTAAGTACAACCATCCCGGGATTATCATTGGCAACAGTTTATAATGTACTGGATGTTTTTATCTCTAAAGCAATCGTTGAAAAAGTAAAAAACGACGCCGACAAAATGCGGTATGATCTTATCACCGAACATCATCACCACATGTACGACAACCAATCCAATCGTGTGGAAGACTATTTTGATCCTGATCTGGACCGACTGCTGCAGCAATATTTTGAACAAAAACAAATCAAAGGATTCAAACTCAAACAGGTGAAATTGCAAATCATGGGAGAGTTTGATGACGCAATGGTGAAGTAATTCACTTAAAATTAATTATTCACATTAAAATTTATAAAACGATGAGTACACAAAACGCAACAATGACTACAAATCAAATAGGTTTAGAAAATCAGCAAGTAGAAGAATTAATTGGTAAACTGAATGACCTTTTGGCCAACTACCAGGTGTTTTACCAGAATGTACGTGGATTTCACTGGAACATCAAAGGACATAACTTTTTTGAACTGCATGTGAAATTCGAAGAACTCTATGACGATCTGCATGCAAAAATTGACGAGATCGCAGAGCGTATTCTTACCCTGGGAGGTACACCCATGCATTCTTTTGAAGACTACATGCACATGTCTGATGTAAAACCGGTGAAAAACGCTGTAAAAGACGTGGATTGTGTCAATGGAGTACTCGATGGACTAAAAGAGATCATTGGCAAACAGCGGGAAATCATTGATTTTACAGCCAAAATGGACGATGAAGGTACCAACGACATGGCTATTCAATATACCCGTGAACAAGAAAAACTCGTTTGGATGTATACCGCCTGGATGAACAAATAATTTTGAGGTTTTCATTCAAAACACTTCAGGAAAAACCTGCTAATTCTTAAAAGCAGGTACCTGAAGTGTTTTTTTTTGGGCAGGAATTAAATAAAAATAAGCAAGAAGCCGGTAAACAAAACCATCCTCTTTAAGTGAGGTGTTAAAGTAGTAACGGATCAGCAGCATTTAAAGCCGATGCTAATTCAGCGGATTTGCCGTCATTTTTGCCCTTATCTCAAAAAGTAAAATGATCCATCTTTTGTTTTCCATCACACTGTATTTAATTATGAATACAAAGATTAACTTCTGCAATTTTAATTTTTATTCCTTTTAATCAGTAATATAATTTGCCAAAATCTGATTTATACTTATACCATGAAGATAAAGTCATTTTACGGAATAGATGCATGCCACTCAGGATGGATCATGATCGTATTTGACAAGTCTGATCATAGATTCAGCTACTCCTTTTCTGCAACTTTTTCGGCTCTTTTCGCAAATCATAAAACAGGGAAAGCATATTCACGGTTTCTTGTGGATATGCCTGTTGGTTTGCCACCAGCCAAAAATGCCGGAGATGCCCGGATGGGGCAAAGAAGTTGCGACATGCAGGCAAGAAAAATACTGGGTAAAAAGCACGCATCCATCTTTAACCCTCCCTGCAGACAGGCACTTGCCGAAAAAAACTATGATAGCGCTTCTGCAACCAACTACAGAATGACAGGAAAAAAAATCAGCAGACAAAGTTGGAATATTGTACCCCGCATCAAAGAAGTGGATGAATATTTACAAAAGCATCGTCAGGCAGATTCCTTTATTTTGGAATCGCACCCGGAAATAGCCTTTCAGAAACTAAACCTTCATATTCCTCTTCAGTATTCAAAAAAATCGACGGAAGGAATTCAGGAAAGACTTGCCATACTAAGCAAATACATGCCCGAGGCAAAGACAGTTTTTATGCAAGTCGTTTCAGATAAAACTTTGCGTGGAAAAGTGCGAAAGGATGACATTGTTGATGCGTTGGTTCTCTGTGTTTTAAATTATCAGCAGGGCAGTAATCTGTACAACATAACAGATGAAGACCAGGAAGATGAGATGGGTTTGCGAATGGGGATATGGTGGTAGTTTTACAAACAAAAAGGATTCCGTTCAGTAGCCGTCAATATGATCTTCTAAGGGTTCTCATCCTTTTCATCGGGTGGGAGAAAACTATCGCCACTGATAATTTTGGAGAAGGCGATTTCGGCAGCTGTTTGTTCGGCTTTTTTAATGGAAAAATCTTTTCCCCGTGAAACGGCTTTATGATCGATAAAAAGTTCCACAACATAAATTTTCATTTTTTTGTTGTTTTCCAACTCCTCAACCACTTTAAATTCAATGTCTCTCTTTTCCTTTTGAGACCATTCGATCAGCTTACTTTTAAAATTAACTTCTTTGCTGATCAGTTTTTCCAGGTCGAGATGATTTTGAATGATCTTTTGTGTAATAATACTGTGTGTGAACCGATATCCTTTATCGAGGTAGAGAGCGCCTACAAATGCCTCAAAAGCATCTCCAGGTATACTGGTTCCAACCGATTGATTTTCGCGTGTTGTGCGGATCAAATGGTTAAATCCAAGTTTTCTGGAAAGCAGGTTAAGATTTTGACGGCTCACGATGCGCGATCTTATTTCAGTAAGAAATCCTTCTTCTTTGTAGGGAAACTTTTTAAAGAGAAAATCGGCAATTACCGAGCTCAACACTGCATCGCCAAGGTACTCTAATCGTTCATTGCTATGCCGGAAGCCGTTTTCTTCGGGAGCAGCCATGGACTTATGACGAAAGGCCAATTTATAAAGAGAAATATTTTTAGGTTTGAATCCAAAAATATTTCTCATGGCCAAGATAATGCTTTCACTATCTTCGTCTGTATGTTTTTTTTGGAAAGGTGATTTAAAGATGGTCAAAATATCAGAAGTTATTCTGTATATTTTCTGAAAGCAATACAAGCGTTGTGTCCACCGAATCCAAAAGTATTGCTGAGAGCAACATTTATGGTTCGTTTCTTTGCTGTATGATAGGTGAAATCCAGTTTGGGGATTTCGGGGTCATCGGTAAAGTGATTGATCGTAGGTGGAACAATATCGTTTTTTACCGCCAAAACAGATGCGATGGCTTCTACGGCACCGGCAGCACCCAGCAGGTGTCCGGTCATAGATTTGGTGGAGTTAACGGCAATTTTACCGGCATGATCACCAAAGAGATCAATAATGGCTTTGGGTTCAGCAATATCCCCCAAAGGTGTTGAAGTACCATGTGTATTGATATGATCAACATCTTCAGGTTGTATTTCGGCATCCTGCAGTGTATATTTCATCACATTTTTGGCGCCTAAACCTTCCGGGTGCGGTCCTGTCATATGATGTGCATCGGCAGACAAACCTCCTCCGATAACTTCAGCATATATTTTAGCACCCCGTGCTTTGGCATGTTCGAGTTCTTCAAACACGAGGCTTCCGCCCCCTTCACCCAAAACAAAACCATCACGGTCTTTATCAAAGGGGCGCGATGCAGTTTTGGGGTCATCATTTCTTACCGAAATGGCAGTAAGCGCATTAAATCCACCAATTCCTGCTTCATTAACCGCCGCTTCAGAACCGCCGCTAATAAAAATATCGGCTTTTCCCAAACGGATATACATGAGTGCATCTACCAAAGCATTGGCGGCAGAGGCACATGCAGAAGTAGTGGTGAAGTTTGGCCCACGGAAATTGTACTTGATCGAGATATGCCCTGCAGCGATATCGGCGATCATTTTGGGTATAAAAAATGGGTTGAATCTCGGGGTTCCATCACCTTTGGTAAAATCAGAGACTTCCTTAAAAAAAGTACTCAAACCACCAATACCGCTGCCCCAGATAACACCCGCTCTGTCGGGATCGTATTTAAACTGATCCAGGCCGGCGTCGAGAAAAGACTCGTGCGCTGCTACCATGGCATATTGCGAAAAAGGATCATATTTCCTTGCCTCTTTTCTATCGAAATGATTCATAGGATCATAATCCTTTACTTCACATGCAAAACGTGTTTTGAATTTAGAAGCATCAAAACGGGTAATCGGACCTGCTCCACTTTCACCATTAAGCAACCCGTTCCAGAGTTCCGGAACGGTGCTGCCTATGGGTGTCAGAGCGCCTAATCCAGTTACGACTACTCTTTTGAATTTCATCAGAAAATAATTTAGTTAAGTAATTGGTTTTCGCATTCAGCGAAAAAACTTGCATGTGTTTACTTTGGATATTATTTTTCACCAATGTGGGTGAAGTGCAATGCAAGCTTTGGTGAAAAACCGCTTAAGATTTACTTATTGTCAGCAAGAAAACACCTAACTTTTTGTGTCTTTGATAAGAAATCGTCAAAAACAAGGCTTTCGTCTCGTTTTTTCAACGAGATGAATCCAAGAAGTCTCGTTAAAATTAACGAGATGACTGATTCAAAAACGAGAATAACGCAGTATTTGGCGTTTTCTTGCAAAGACTACTTATTGTTATTTTCTATGTAAGCGATTGCATCACCTACGGTGCTGATTTTCTCAGCCTGGTCGTCAGGAATTGCAATATTGAATTCCTTTTCAAACTCCATGATGAGTTCTACTGTATCTAAAGAATCAGCTCCCAGATCATTGGTAAAACTTGCTTCGGGAGTTACTTCTTTATCATCTACGCCAAGCTTATCAACGATAATGGCTTTTACTCTTGTTGAAATGTCAGACATGTTTTCTCCTTTTTTTTGTTAAACAGACTGCAAAGAAAAATATTATAATTATTATTACCAACTTTTTTTTTCGCATTTTTTCATAATAACCTATAATACACTGATTTACTATTTCTTGCAATCAACTATTTCTTTAGTTATACAAATGGAGGATTCGGACGTAAACCCTTATTTTAGAATGGAATATACACTTTTCTCTTCTTATTGTCAAACTTTTTTTTCACCCTTCACCGCAAAAACCACATAAAACGCTGTAGCCTTTACCAAGCAAAGCATACAGACGCAATCAGACGACCGCAAAGATATATAAATATGTCGTATGTGATATAATTCATACCCGGAACCGATCCGTTATCCACAAAATACCAATGCGTTTACTCTTCTGTTATCCATTTTTGGGGATACATCATTATTTTCCTAAACATGAAATCTAACCAATGAGTCCATTCAAAAAACTCGTTTTCGGAGAAATTCCTGAAATTACCATGTTTTTATTTATCTGAATATCAGGCACTATAATTAGTATCAGCAAGAAAACCCACGATTTTATCTGTGCTTGATAAAGAAAGCGTCAAGTGCAAGGCGGGCGATGACTGAAAAACAGGAGTTTACTTTTCGTAATCGACTGTTTTGAAGGCGAGCCCAACGTTTACCCACATTTCATTTTGGGCAGCAATTGGCGTTTTCTTGCAAGCACTAATTA
>CAYMLS010000179.1:0-10483 GCA_964390665.1 uncultured Bacteroidales bacterium
GATTTCTTATCAAAGACACAAAAAGTAGGAGTTTTCTTGCTGACACTAATTAGCACCTGTCCGAAAATATTGATTTTGGGTATTTTCTCACAAGCACTAATCAATAAAGCATATGATCCTAAATAATATATTTATTTCAATCCTGCCACCATTCCTTCTACCGACTCTTTGAGTTCGCGAGCGTGAGACAGGAATTCGTCAACAGACATTTCCTTGACATACAGCAATCCGTGGCATGCCCTCAGGCGTGGGTCTTCATTGAGATAGAAGTAATTTTTACCCAAAAGCAATTGCACATCTTTCAGTTGCTGAACCCATATTTTTTGAGCCAATTCACTGAATTTACCATTGTGCTCATAGCTTGGGAATGAAGCATCTACCTGGCTGACGTAACAGTTGGTAAATGAATCATTCATTTCAGCCATGGCATTCAGTGAAACGGGGAAAATAATATCTGCTTCTGCGGGATGAAACCGGTACCAGACATTCCGGTACCCCCAAATGCGCAGCTGCGAGAGGTCTTCTTCCTTTTTCCAGAGCCGCAATGCCTCTGCGGTTGCCTGCAAAACCTTGTAATGGGTATCGGGTCCGCTACCTTCGGGGTCGAAGGTCAGACTTAAAACCGTTGGTCTTACCTCCCTCAGCAGTTCGAGAACAGGTTCCACATCACGGTTCAGTTTGGGTTGTTCGGTAAAGATGTCGCCTTTATAGAATCCCAGGCGTAAATGGTCAACATTTTTCACCTGCACACCAAAATGTGCCCAAACCAGTTCTTCCTCAAACTCTCTGATCATCCCCTTGATTTTCTGAATTTTCGGGGGATTTTTTTCACCGTCGTAGCTGTTTTTCAGGATCACGATCACCTCATTGAGGGTGTCGCGAAGGTGTTCAATACTTTTCACTTTATAGGTATCAACCAGCGCCCTGACCAATCTGTGGCATACGCCCCTCCGGCATTCTTCCCTGTTGCCTGAGGCAACGTTGTTCAGGTAGTGATATACATCCTTATCGCTTTTAAGTTTATATCCAACATCAAAAAAGTCGGGGTAGTTGATCATTTGTATCAGTCCCTTGTCCATCAGTTTTTTGGTGTCGATGAGCAGGTCGGTAACAAAGTCGTTTGTTACTGCTGTAAATCCGCTGGTGAGCACAGCAAATTTAAATTTGTTGGATGGAGTACTGATGTGGTTGGTGATAAATGGCAGGATTCCCAGCATAATGTCATCGTGATGAGGTCCGGTATGCAGGAAAACCTGATCTTCTTCTTTTTGCAGACCTTTTTTCATTTTGGCAACAATATCATCAGACACCTGCGGAACAATATTTTCATCGAGGTTGGGGATCATTTGGGTGAACTGATCATTTTTCAGGTCGTCGAGTACGAGTCGATGTCCGAATTTCTGAATTTTTTTACAGAGGTCGATCACCGATTTTTCGCTTTTCTCATCGGTCCATTCACCGGTTTTGTATTGCCTTACCACCATATCATGGAGTTTGCTTGCGGCGCCCTGTGTAAGATAGAAACGTCCGTTTTTCAACTTTGCCAAAACGGAAGCCGGATAGAGGTTGGATATCTCGTTTTCTAATGAATCTTTTACAATGCCTGCTTTTGCTTCACCTGCAGCAATAATGATCGCGACGGCGTCGGGGTTGTAAGTAATGGATTCGAGGCCTATGGTGATCACCAGTCTGTTGGCAGATATTTCAATGCCGCCCAGGTCGGAGGCGGCCACTGCCTGTGTTTCAAAGTTGGTGGCAGTGAGTCTTGTTGTACTGAATTCATCAGATCCCCGCACGTTAAATGCAATGTGTCCGTCGGGTCCAATACCACCCAGGAAGAAACCAATCCCTCCCTTTTCACGGATTTTTTGCTCGTAATCGCTGCACCAATCGTCGATCATGAAAATTGACTTTTGCTGCAATGCTTCCATAGGGTTTCTGGATTCGCGGTATCGCAGGGAAAGATCAATATTTCCTTCGGGGAATACTTCGCTGAAATGTTTGTTGTCAGCCAGGGGGATTTCGTCGCTGTTGATCAATAATGCACGGTCTTTATCCAATCCGAAATTTTTCAGGTAAAAGTTGATCACATAATCGTAAAAGCTGTTGTGCTGTTTGCTGCTAATGGGGTAAAACTCATCGATCTGAACAAATTGCAGACCTTTCAGTTCGGGTTTTTTGGTTACCTGCAAACCAAATTGCTTTCTCATTTCCTCCCCTTTTTTGGTTTCCCAGTTTTGCAGCAGGAAGTCAGTCCATTTGATGAAGAATTCAGGGGTTTTTCCAGTGGGGAGGCTGATGACCCCTTCAGGATTTTCAGCTACCCACTCTAAAAAGCGCAATGCCGTGATCAATCCCAGTTCAGGGAAATTGTCCACGGTTATGTAAGGAATTTGCGTACTGATTTGGTTGATACCTGATTTTTTTCTGAAAGTTTCTTCAACATTGCTGTAAACAATATGAGAAGAATCGGGAACGTCAGATTTTCGTGTCATGATAGGTTTGGTTTTAGAAGCGTGATCGTTAATTTTGAAAAAAAGTAGGTTCGGTAATATTACTTCTTGAATTATTTGGTAAATTCAGAAAATTTAATGCAAAGATAAGGGATTAACAGATAAGATGGGTGTGGTTTTTAAAATTATTTATTTAATAGATGTTATTTTATCTTTTTCACCTCTGAAGTGATCTGTATTTCTATGATTTGTAAGATGAAGCAATGCTGATTTCGATTATCCTCTGAAAGGGAAAGAAAAAATCCTTACTTTTACATAAAAAAAATTTTTAATAACCTGAACTATGAAACGTCTTTACCATTTTCTATTTGTTGTATTAATTAGTATTAGCAGTAATGTAGCTCAAACCATCAACTGGGATGAGATAACAACGGAATACGATCTGCCCGAAGGTTTAAGCCTTTTTCATGGAACCATTTCCGGGAATGATAATTTTCAGGCCTGGTATTACGAGGTGGATCTGTCTGTGGAAGAAATTGCGATCCGCCCTTACTTAACTTCAGGTACCCGTCAGGTGCATGATTTTTCGGAAAATGTGGGCGCCTATGGTGCCATTAATGGTGGTTTTTTTGCCAACACATCTTCTGTTTCATCGGTAATTTATCCTAATGAGGTGCCCGCCCGCAACCTGATTTCAGTGAACAGAGATGGCAAAACCTACCCGGTGATCCGCCCTGTTTTTGCCATGAACCAGGATCGAACCCTTGCCGCAGAATGGGTGTATCATCATTCCTACAACTTCAACGATATTTATATTTATGACCAGCCTTTGCCCTATGCCTGCGAAGACCCCGATCCCCTGCCGGTTCCTTCCAGGGATGACGGAACTCTTTATGAGGATATTGCCTATGGTATTGGCGGAGGACCCATGCTTATCAAGGATGGTGAAATTGTGATCACCTATTGTGAGGAAATATTCTGGGGTTCAGGTGTTTTGCTTACTGATTACCGTCCGAGGACCGCCGTGGGCTATACCGGGGATAACAAGGCCATTTTATTCGCGACCAATTCGATGAAGATCGGTGAAATGGCCGAAGCGCTTGAGGCACTGGGTTGTGTGGAAGCCATGAACCTTGATGGTGGAGGAAGTACGGCCATTGCTGCCGGATCAGAAAGTATTTACGACCAGGGAAGGGCCGTTCCGACCATCTTGGCCATTGTGCATACCGATTCTTTGTATTTGCCTCAAACGCCCGGTTATGAGAAAATTATCGACACTTCTGATGAAGAGGTGAACGCTGCCGGCAATTGGTTTGAAACTGCCAATGATGGTTTTTGGGAAACTCCTTCACTGCTGCATGGACTGGGAACTGCTGAAGAGTATTATGAATTTCCGCTGAATCTGCCCCAGCCGGGAGAATATGAAATTTATGGTTGGTGGACTTCCCACCCCAACCGGTCAGCAGATACACCTTTCATTGTTGAACATGCGGAAGGGGTTGCGGAAGAATCTGTTGACCAGACGACCGATGGTTCTATGTGGACCCTCATCGGCACCTATCAATTTAATGGTGATGCAGATGAAAAGGTGACCATTACTGCCGCTGCCACTACCAATAATTATGTGGTGGCAGATGCCATCCGTGTGGTTTCTTATGACGATTTTTCTTCTCTTAACCAAATTGCCGGCATCGAAGACGTGGACGATATTTCGGTTGTTCCGGGTACCAGTCTGGAGGAAGCCCTTGGCATGCTCAGTCAGCAAACCACCATTACCACTGCCGCGGGTACTTCTTTTGCAGTGGATCTGGTGTGGTCGTCAGATGATTATGATGGCAATGAACCCGGTGTTTATAACGCCACGGGTATTTTTGATCTCCCCCAGGAAGTTGAGCAGACCGACCCACCCACACCCCTTGAGGTAACAGCATTGATCACGGTTGAAGATGACGGAACCTATGTGTTTGACAATGATGATTTATCTGTAAAGGTTTATCCCAATCCGGGAGATGGAAACTTTACCCTTGAAGGGGATTTGGGCAACGGATCGCAAATCGAGATCATCGGATACGATGGCAGGGTCGTTTTGAAAACCTCCCTTTCGGGTGAAGGTACCCATGCTTTGCATCTGGATCACCTGTCGCCGGGTGTTTATCTGATGAAGCTCTCAGGTGCTTCCGGAACCCTGGTGAAAAAGATCATGATTGAATGATATCAAACGCCATGATGATGCCATCTGTTGTTGATATCCATATTCTGTTGTTTTCTTTATCGGGATAAAAGAAATTGATGGCGGTATTGCTTACTTTGTATTTCCATAGTAATGTCTGATCACGGATATCCATGGCCATCACCACACCGTTTTTCGTAGCGGCAAATAGGGTATTGTCTGTATGCACTAAGGGACAAGGATTGTGATCATATCCAAATTCTGCATCCACCACCCATGCGCTTTCAAATTCGTTGGGTTTGGTTTTTACCGCCAGTATGCTGTCATTCATGAGTTTGGCAAAAACAAGCTGGTCGTTGTATGATACCCCCATAGATTCGCGCACCTGGTGTTTGCCCGTTCGCCATATTTCTTCCCCTGTTTTCAGGTCTATGGCAGTCATCTTGCGGTCGGGTGCTACAATAAATACTTTTCCGTTTTGGATCACCGGAACTACATTGCCGGGTGAAAGCAAGGAAACAGGACGTCCGTTGTTCCACTTCCACAACAAAGAACCCGTTTGCTGATCGAGGCAGTATACATGGGTATCCCACGATGTGAAAACAACGAGATCCTGGTAAGCGGCTGCTTTTGCCTGCATCAGTCCGTTTACTTCTTTAAAAGACCATACGATTTCACCGGTATTGGCATCAATTTTCATGAAAGCATCGCTTCCCGAACCCATCAAAACATGATCCTCGTGGATCAGAGGGGTTGCCAATGTTGGTCCATCTGTCTGGATCTTCCATGTCGTTTTTCCGTTGGATGCCTCCAATGCCAGAATATTTCCGTCTGCATCGCCGGCAATGATCAATCCGTTATGATATACCGGTGTTGAAAACAAAGGTTTGTTTAGCTGAGTTTCCCATATCACCTCTGAGTCGGACATATTCAATGCTCTTAACCAACCCAGGGAGTTTCCATAGATAATGACCGAATCGCCCAGCACCAAAGGGCCGGTAAAAACCGAAGCGAGGGTGTCCCTGAAAACGAAAGCCGGTTTTACAAATGCATGGTCTTCATTTATGCTGTAATCAGGCAAAGGAGAAGAGGCAATGTTAAGGGTCGTTCTGTTATCTTGCAGGGAAAAGGAAACCGTTCGTTCCGGGTTTTGTTGAGAAAGAATTTTCTCACGCACAAAAACACTGTCCGGTGAAAGTTCCACCACGTTGTATCCGGGTTCGTTTTCGCCTCTCAGCACCCTTGAACGGCCCATAATACCAGGAATACCATTGAAATTCATCAGCTGCAGCTGGTGACCATGTCCGCAAAATGCCATCTCAACATCATATTCCTTAAGCATTTCGGTTATCTCGTACCACCTGTCCAATCCATCTGCCAGCGGATAATGTGCAAAGAAGATCGTTTTCTTTCCGGGGTGTTCATGGAGTGTGTTTTCCATCCATTGGATATCTTCATTTTTAATATGACCGTCGCCCATGCGCATGAAAGGACCCGTGTTGACCCCTATAAACAGGAAATCATCTTTCACAAAGGAGAATTTATCGTCGCCGAATATGCTGTGAAAACTCTTTCCTGCGCTTTCAGACCAGTTCATTTCATGGTTGCCCGGTACAATATACCAGGGTATTTGCAGTTCGCTGAAAAGTTCGAAGGCAAAGGCGAGTTCCTGATCAGAACCCTGGTTGCTTACATCGCCGTTAATGATCACGAATTCCAGGTCGCTGCCATTGATCTCGCTGATGATCTGGCGCATTTGTTCAGCGCTTTCGTTGCCCTGTTCAAAATGCAGATCTGTAAGAAAGGCAAAATGTATATCTTTTTTCTCTGAAATATTACATCCAGTAAAAATCAGGAGATACAGGACAATAGGTGATATGAACAAGAGGTGTTTTTTTTTCATTTCGATGATTTTTTTTTGCACGCGTTATTAATCCTGTTTTTTTTGTCCAGGGTATATTGAGGTCAAAATTACAAAAATCCCGTAGCATGGGATTGAACAACTCCCCAATTCCATCATCAGGATACTGGTATTCTTTGAATAATACCTCCTTTTGCTTATTCATCCGTAAGAGTTATACATCCAGCCATTTATGCAGATTGTGATCATCCAGGATTCGTTTTTATGTGTAAATACTTAATTGAATAATAGGATAAAATACTTGTTTGTTGCCGTATTATTAAGAGTTAATACTTATTTTATGGTGAATGTGTTGGGATTCTGTTGATTTATTGTGCTTTTTAACCGAACTATATGCTTGTTACAGCGAATATTTTTTATTTGTTGAAAACTTAAAGTATTGAACGTCATGGGTTTGTTTGCTTTTTAAAACAAAATAATTCTTAAAAGTATAAATACTGCTTTGAGTATAAGTAAAAATACCTACTTTTGTATAAGTGAAAACAAACATAAGTGATCGGGGTATTTTATTAAGATCGCATCGAATAAACAACAGTAAAAAAACACAGGAAAACAATAAAAATTTAAAACACACACACATGAAAGCACTTTTTACAAACATTTTCAGGATTCTGGTTATCGTTGGTTTCATAGGAAATGCCACTGTTCAGGGACAAAACAGCAAGCAAACAGGGGACTGGGAAAATAAAACAACCTGGATCGAAAATAAATCAGTTCCACTTACCATCAGGAATAATCATAAACATGATAAAATTAATATCAACGATCAGCATGTTGTTAATATAGGGAGTGCTGAAAACAATAAAAGTCTTTCTTTTGAAAAGAATAAATTTACCATTGAAATATCAGGAATGCTTGAGATCTTCGGAAATGTCCATGCAAGTAATAGTACCAATCTTACTATTGTCGTTAACGATGGAGGCGAATTGATCATACATGGTGATGTTGATGTTCATAATCATTTTTCTGTTGATATTAAAACCGGGGGAAAGTTTATGGTTGACGGTAATATTAATATGCATAATCAGGCATCCATTGAAGTGAATGGTGATCTTGTTGCCGATGCTATTTCTGGTCATAACCAAAATACAAATACCATTCAAGGTGAGGGGAATCTGTTTGTTTCGGATCTGGATGGTATTGATTATAATGGATTTACAGGCAATGTAACAATATTGAACTTGTCTTCACCTGAAAACCTGAACGCCACTGTTGACGCTGATCTGAAAGTAAGTCTTACATGGGATTATACAGCATCAAACCCCGAAGGATATGAATTTGCGGGTTTTCAGGTATTCAGAAATATGGAAAATAATTTGGATGAGATTGTTCAGGGTGCTTTTGTAAATAATACATTCTCAGGGAATAAAGATTTGACTTTTCATGACACGCATGATTTTGCTCCCGGAGATGCCCCCATTTATTATGTAAGGGCAGTTTATGCGCAAACCAATAAAAACACAGGACATGTATTTTCACCCATTTCCAACAGGTTTGATTTTTCAAACTCACCACTTCCGATAGAACTGCTTTATTTTAAGGCAACACCCGCTTCCGGACAAGTTGTGCTGGAATGGGCCACTGCCACAGAGATCAATAACGAGTATTTCACCATTGAAAGAAGCATCGACGGTGTAAACTGGGATGTCATCTCTTTTGAAACGGGTGCAGGAAACAGCAACTATACGCTGAATTACAGTTTTACGGATGAGTTTCCGGCAGAGGGTGTTTCTTATTACAGACTGAAGCAGACCGACTTCGACGGAAAATTTGAATATTTCGATCCTGCTGCTGTGGAATTGAAAAATAGTGAAATGGCTACAGAAATTGTCAACGTAAGGGTAAGCAGCGGAAGATTATACGTAACTTACAGAAATGAAAGTGCCGGATCCAAAATGGTTGTTGCTGATTTGCGCGGCAGGGTGCTTGTCCATACCGAAACGGACAGATCAGGTTATAACCAGGAAATTGAAGTGGAACTGCCCGGAAACTATACGGGTGAAATGTTGATGGTAAGATTGTTTTCTGCAGAAAAATCGGATGAAAGAAGTATCCTGGTCCGCTAATCTGTTTTAAAATATATTGTTGTGTGTGTAAAAGGTGGTTTTCTGAAACAATGTGTTTCATCGAAAACCACCTTTTTTATGGGGAATTTTGTATTCGGCAATCTGTTCAGATGTTATGTCCCGGGGGTTTCCTCTTTGCCGTCCTTGTATTTTGCAAATCGTCCCTGATTTCTTTCATGCACATGGTCGTACCGGTTCCATGGCCATCCGCCAAACTGCGTTTGTCTGTAATCGGCAAAAGCCTGATGGATCTCTTCCGCAGTATTCATCACAAACGGACCGTGTTGTACAACGGGTTCATCGATGGGGATGGCTTCCAGCAGGAGCAGGTAAGCATCCTCTCCGGTACATTCGATGATGGCATCCTGATCGGGCAGCATTTCAATGGCATGCATGGGGTTGATATCGATGCCCGCTATTTTGATACCTGCCCCTTTGTAAAAGTAAAGACTGCGGTTGGCTTCAATGGACGCCGCGGGTAATGTCCAGCGGGCACCTTTCTGCATTTTTATGGTCCAGATATTGACACCATTGGCAGGGTCGGCCGCCCAGGAATCGGGCGCAGGAGATGGTGCCACAGCATCCTCCAGTTTGCCGGCAAAGATCTTTACCCGGGTGGTTTTGCCATTTTCATCTTTATGATTTACAACCGGAATGCTTTCGCTCCAGAGCATTTTAAAATGCGGTTCGGCAAATTTATTTTTCCGGGGCAGGTTGAGCCAGATCTGGAAAAGTTCCAGAGGATTGGGTTCCTCTTTTTTAGTGAGGGGAAACATTTCGCAATGCTGCAAGCCAGCGCCTGCTGTCATCCACTGAACATCGCCCATGCCGTATCTTCCCGCTGCCCCATGGCTGTCGCTGTGATCCACAAAACCTTCCAGCACAATGGTAATGGTCTCGAATCCCCGGTGGGGGTGAGCCGGGAATCCCGGCACGTGTTCTCCATGATACATTCTCCATCCGTCTTTGAGCGTGAAATCCTGACCAAGATTTCGCCCCTGCAGGGAAGCATCAGGACCCATCTCATCATTTCCCTCAGGATAATGATCTACATGATGGACACAAAAAATAAAAGGATTTCCGGTGGGCCACATAAAACCCAGTGGTTGAATGTTTTGAATAAGTTTGTTGTACATGATCGTAGGTGCTTTTATGAATAAAATGGTCCGCGGGCATTTCCTTTCCGAAAAAAAAGATCTCAGATACTCTCCTGCCTCATCTTTCATAGATGTTGATCTGTTGATGGACAAACAGCATCATGACCGGTTGAAAAGGAACGATGAGCAAAAGTAAGCAAACTGGTTTATTTTGATGGGTTTTTTGCGCTTTTGTTTGATGGGGAAATCCTGTGGAAAACAATAAAAAAAACGGATCCCGTTTATGAATCCGTTTTTTATTCCCTTAACAATCACCAGATGAAGAACCGGGTTTTGCTTCCTGTCGCATCCGAATGATTCTGCCGTAAAGTTCAAACGCTTAGCGGATCACGATCTTTTTGTTGATCATCACCTCGTCATTTTGAATTCTAACCATGTAAATCCCTTCACCCAATCCTTCAGTATCGATTTTTGTGAGACCGGTCAATGGTGATGACCGGAGCACCTGGCCCTGGATGTCAACAAGGAGGATCACAGCATTATCAATATTTACACTACTTTCTACATAAATATGGTCACTGGCCGGGTTTGGGTAAATGTTGACAGCGTTTTCGAGCGGAACCCACACCGCTGTACCTTCATCATTTACCGTAAGACTTACCGGGATGGAAACGGTTCCGCTGTACATGTCTTCTGCCTGGATGTCAAAGGTAAAGATACCGGCAATGCCCGTTCCGGGAGCAATTTTCAGCAAGCCATCCTCCAACCATGAGGTG
>CAYMLS010000180.1:0-10483 GCA_964390665.1 uncultured Bacteroidales bacterium
CCTTATGGTCGGTAAATGCGCTGATCACAGCATTTTCACTCAATGATGCGGGATCATTTCTGTCGTTTTTATAATGAGCAACCACTCCTTCTCCGGGTTTCCATACATTCACACCATCACCATCTGTACCCACCCATACATTACCTGAATAATCTGCTGTGATGCCCCACACCTTATCGTATGAAAGCGTTTTAGCTGTACCGGGAACATTACGCAGATGACCAAAGCGGTTGCCTGAAGTTTCGGCAAAGTTGATACCTCCTCCATGGGTTCCGATCCATACATGCGAACGATTATCGTGAAAGATAACCGATACAGTCCGGTAGGATAAACTACCGGGTTGAAGACCGGGTTTATAGTGCGTAAATTCAACCGCCCCTTCACGGTTAAGGATATCCTTTTCATTGACCACCACCAACCCCTTGTTGCGGGTACCGATCCATAGTTTGCCATCAAATGCCTCCAGGGATACAATATCTTTGTCAACAATAAAGTCAGATACACCGGGCACATCGCTGAAGGGATAACTGTATAATTCCTGTTTATGAGGGTCATAGCAAGCAATACCCTGGTTGGTTCCAATCCATATCCGTTGATGCATGCCTTCGGCTAATGAACTGACTGTGGGGGTGTACAACGTTGTGCCTGTTGTCTCAGCAAGTGAAATTGTTTTACCTCTTTGAATATCATAAATATCCACACCCGCATCGCGATAACCAATCACCAGCAGGGAGTCCTGAATTAAAAGCATATCATTGATATTCAGGGAGCGCAGTTGCGCCTCATTTTCAAGTGTATCATTCAGATACCGAAAACCGCTGTCAGGATCGGAGAAAATGCTGATCCCATTATAGTAGGAAGCTGCATAGTAAGTACCCCCGGCGGTTTGTTCCATGGCAATCGTGGAATTATCGGGAAGTGAATTGTTTCCGGGCAATACCCGGCTGATCTCATGGGTTTTCAGGTCAATCAGGTTCAGACCATTGGCAGTCATCACCCATAAATTTTGATCCAGGTCGATAAAGAGTTGCTGTATGTCATTGTCTGACAAGCTGGTGGTGTCGTAATTATGATGCCTGAAAATGCGAAATCCCGCCCCATCATACCTGCACAAACCATCGTTGGTTCCAATCCACAAAAATCCCAGTGAATCCTGCACAATGGTATTGATGGTGCTTCCTGGCAAACCATCTTTCATCCTGATGGTCCGGAAGTAGTAATCATCGCTGGCAAAAGCGGATTGAATCACCAACCAGGTGGTGAGGATCATAAACAGGTATATCCGATAAGTTTTCAAGAATTTTTTGCTTTCAAAATTAATGAAAAAACAGGTTTCGACGATAATGACAGATTGTAAACAACGGGGGGGATTTTGTCCAGGGTGAATATGACTTGCATTTGTTGTTGCTTTTCATTTGGCACAAATTACTGCTCAAAATTGGACAAAATACCACATGAAAAGATGCCAGTGAATAATTAGATTTGTGGTGATTAAAATACGGTTTCTCTTCTATTCAATGACCCTTAAATCTTAAATCTCAATCTATGAAGATGAAAAATTTCAATTTTAAGATAATCATGATCGCGGTGCTGCTTTGGACCTCCCTGCCTTTGTTACGGGCTCAAAATCCGGGAGAGGTCTCGGGAACGGTAACCGATGGTCAGTCAGATGAACCCTTACCCGGGGTAACGGTAATGATTGCCGGCACCAACTCGGGTACCGTCACAGATGTGGATGGCAATTATTCACTATCTGTTTCAGGAATTGAGAATCCTGTCCTTAAATTCTCTTTTGTGGGATACCTTGCAGAAGAAGTAGAGGTGGCAGGTCAGTCGGTGATCAACCTGCAAATGCTCCCCTCCATCGAAACCCTCGAGGAGATGGTGGTGGTGGGATATGGAACGGTTCGTAAGGAGGATCTCACCGGTTCTGTTTCTGTCGTGGATGGTGAGGAGCTGGGAAGACGTAATGTATCAGATGTTACCCAGGCACTGCAGGGTTTGCTGGGTGGTGTGCAGGTCTCATCCAACAGTGGTGCTCCCGGGGCACAGGCCAATGTGCTCGTAAGGGGTATTTCCACCATTAATAACAACAGCCCTTTGTACGTGGTGGATGATGTTCCGCTTGATGATATCAGCTGGTTGAATCCCAACGATATCGAGAGTGTGCAGGTGCTGAAAGATGCCTCATCGGCCGCTATTTTTGGTTCACGGGCATCCAATGGCGTTATCATCATTGAAACCAAAAAAGCCACCGAAGGAAGAACCTCCATTGTACTGGATGCCACCACCAGTATTCATCAAACAGCCAAAACTCCCAACATGGCAAATGCTACTGAATACGCCATGATTGCCAATCAGGCTGCGCTCAATTCCGGACAGGATGCACCTTTTACCGATCCTGCTGTGTTTGGTTCAGGGACAAACTGGTGGGATCAGGCAACACAACCTGCATTGTCGCAAAACTATTCCTTAAATATCAACAAAGGAACTGAAGACCTGAAGGTATCCGCCGGGTTGTCCTATTTTGATCAGGAAGGGATTGTTAAGGGAGGTGACTACCAGAGAATCACTCTTCGTCTGAATTCGGATTTTAAACTCAACGATCGCATCACCATCGGTGAAAACTTCAACCTGAGTCGAGATATTACTGACAACGGACCTAACCTTGTATGGGATGTGATGCGTGCAGAACCCATCATCCCGGTTTACCTGCCCGAATACGAGCAGGAAGGAAAAAATGAGTTCAGCATTTTTCATCCCACCACCCGCACCGATATCGCCAACCCTATGGGTAACCTGGCCAGGAGTTTCAGTCAAACCAACTACCTTAGGGCAGTGGGTAATGTTTTTGCCAATGTGGATGCCGGGCTGGGATTTAGTTTTGAATCCAAATTTGCTTTCTATCTAAGCAATTGGGAAAACAACTGGTTCTCTCCCGATTACTACATTGAACCCACCGACCGGCTGGATATCAACTCCGTGGGCAGAACACATAACAACCGCACCAACTACACCTGGAACAACCTGCTCAATTATGCTTTCAGCAACGACAACCACGATTTCAGAGCCACCACCGGTTTCACCATGGAAAGCTTTGAACACCGTACGCTCAACGCAAGCGGAAACGAGCTGCCGGGCAATCAACCCCATTTCAGATACCTGGAAGCAGCTACCACCGGATATTGGGCTGATGGTGTGAATGAAAGAAACACACAATCCTCCTATTTGGCAAGAATTAATTATTCCTATAATTATAAATATCTTTTAACTGCCTCATTCAGGGCCGATGGTTCATCCAGATTTGCTGAAGAAAACCGCTGGGGGTATTTCTCTGCCGTTTCGGGTGCCTGGAATATCCATGACGAGGATTTTCTGAATGATGTGAACTGGTTATCGCAACTGAAAATTCGCGCTGGCTGGGGACAGGTGGGTAATCAGGATATCTGGAATGATGCGTTGCTTACAACACTGGGCAGAACCATTTATGTTTTTGGTGCCGATCAGTCGCTCGATCTGGGTATGGCACCTGCCACTGTGGGTAACTCAGGTCTGATCTGGGAAACAGTGGAAGACTTCAACCTCGGACTCGACTTTGGCATATTCAACCAGTCGCTTACACTCTCATTGGATTATTTTGAAAGACAGTCGGAAGATATGCTCATGCAAATGTCCATACCTCTTTACCTGGGTGCGGCATTCAGCTATCCCTGGGCCAATGTCGGGCGACTCAGTACACAAGGAATTGAACTGGTTACCAGCTACGAAAAGCAAGTCACCGGCGATCTCTACATCAACGCGAACCTCAACCTTTCCAGGTCGCGAAGCGTGATGGACAAAATGGCTTTTGGCGAAGAAATCCTGTCGGGCAACCACCAGCGACTTGACATGCTTACCAGAACTGCCGAAGGACAAACAGCAGGTGCTTTTTACGGATGGGAAACAGACGGCATTTTCCAAAATGAAATGGAAGTGATCAACTACACCGATGAGTTTGGAAACATCATCCAACCCAACGCTCAACCTGGTGATTTCAGGTTTGTGGATAACAATGGTGATGGAAGAATCGATGATGCCGACCGCGCCGTGATCGGAAACCCTGAACCCGATTTCAGTTATGGTTTTTTCTTTAATGTGAGATACAGGGCATTCGATATGAATGTGCTTTTCAACGGAACCTACGGAAATGATGTTCTTAATGCCATCAAACCTTACACACATTCCGGAAATGGCGTTTATAATTCATACGATGGTATCATGGAAGATGCATGGGACGGCGCTGGTTCATCCAACGCTCAGCCAAGGATAGCAGCAGTGGATAATAACCAGAATTTCAGGTATTCCGACTACTACATTGAGGATGGTTCATACCTTCGCCTGAGATCATTTCAGATTGGTTACAACCTGCCAAATAGCCTTACGCAACGGGTCAATATGACCAAGGCCCGTATCTTTGTGGGGGGTGAAAACCTGTTTACCATCAGTTCATTCAGTGGTCTCGACCCTGATCTGGGTGGAGGTGCACTGGAAAGAGGTATCGATTGGGGGCAGTACCCATTGCCACGTATTTTTATGGCAGGTATCAATGTTTCAATATAATTTTTCGATGATAATATTTATGCAGAAACAGGAAATGATCACGATTTGATGACCATTTTCAACTGCATAATCACAACATATAAAATTTCAGACGTATGAAAAAGATTATCAAAACCAATATCATTCTGGCGCTCATCATCCTTTTGGCAGGTTGTGAAGATTTTCTTGAGCAACCCATACAGGGGCGCCAGGTGTTGAGCAACTATTTCTCAAATGAAGAGGAAAGTATGACAGCCCTTTCAGGGTGCTATGCTGCACTGAGTCCCGAAGACTGGTGGGAAAATGATTTCTTCTACCTGGTGGGCGATGTGTGTTCCGATGATGCTTTCAAAGGCAACTCCATTGAAGGTGATCAGCGCGATTTCGGAGACCTGGCACGCTTTTTCATCACCCCTGCCAACGAGTGGGTGGAGATCAAATGGCGGTACTCGTACCTGCAGGTCTACCGTACCAACCTGGTGATCGAAAATGTACCTGAGGCACCCATTGACGATGATCTGAAAGAACAGATCGTGGCCGAAGCAAAATTTTTAAGGGCATTTGCCTATTTCGAACTGGTGAAAAACTACGGAGGTGTTCCGCTGGTGCTTACACCCCTCACAGCCAATGATCCTAAACAACCCCGGGCCAGCGAAGAGGATATTTGGCTGCAAATAGAAACCGACCTGACAGAAGCAGCAGAGGTGCTCAAAGAAAAATCGGAGCAATCAGCAGCAGAACTGGGACGTGCCACAAGGGGTGCAGCACTTTCCTATCTCGCTAAGGCGCATGTATATCAAAGTGAATGGCAGGAGGCTGAAACCATCGCCAATCAGGTGATCACCTCCGGTGAATACAACCTCAATGATCCTTTTCATATGGTTTGGAATACCAATAATCCCAATGGAAATGGTTCCATCTTTGAGATACAAAACATTTATCACGAATTGTACGATGCGGGCAACTCACTACCCACTGTTACGCGAAGCCGTGCCGATGGAGGATGGGGATTTGCAACCCCTTCCAGCCACCTGGATGAATTCATGGGCGACGATCCCAGAAGAGAACACACCATCATAAGGCACGGTGAGTATGTGAATGAGAATTTTCCGGAGTATGATACCCAGCCGGATCAGAACGAAACCGGACGTAACAACCGGAAATATTTTCTTGATCTGGATGAAAGACCTGCCCAGGAAGAGCACAAACGCTCCCCTCTCAATCATATCCTTTTCCGTTATGCCGATCTTTTGCTGCTTCATGCTGAAGCCGCTTATCATAATGGAAATGAGGCAGGTGCTCTCACATCACTGAACCTGGTAAGAAACAGAGTGGGTCTTGAACCCCTGAGCAGCAGCGGCGAGCAACTCCTGCTGGATATTTATCACGAAAGAAGGACGGAACTGGCCATGGAAGGTCACAGGTATTACGACCTGAAAAGGCAACAGGGGATAGAACAGCCTAACCACCCGCGCATCAAAGAGGTGATGGAAAATTTTGTGGATTACAATCTAAACCAGAGCACAGACCCACACGATGCAGGTAACGATCAGGGAATACTGTTTGATGTGAACGTGCACACCGTTTTCCCCATTCCGCAAATAGAGATCGACCTTTCGGAGGGTGTCATCCAGCAAAATCCAAACTATTAAAATGTATTTGTTTTTGGTTCTTTAACTGTTAGTAAACATGCAGAAAAATTTGTTTTTTATTTTTATATCCCTGTTTCTTTTTTCAGGGCTCAACAATGTTTTGGCGCAAAAAATGAAATGGGAAGACCACACGGTATTCAGTGTAAATAAGCTTCCTGCATATCCGGCATCATTCCCTTTTCGCGACAGAGATGCCGCGCTTGAGAATAAAATGGAATCATCAGAATGGTTTTTGAGTTTAAACGGCGACTGGAAGTTTCACTGGTCGCCCAATCCTGCCCAACGACCTGAAAATTTTTATCAAACATCCTTTTCATCCGAGTCATGGAATACCATTCCCGTGCCTTCCAACTGGCAGATGCACGGCTATGGCACACCCATTTATGTGAATGTGCAGTATCCGTTTGAGATGGATCCGCCCAACATCCCACACAGCTACAACCCCGTGGGGTCTTATGTAACCCATTTTGAGGTTCCTGCTCATTGGGATGGCGATGAGGTAATCATCCATTTCGGTAGTGTAAATTCCGCCATGAACCTTTGGGTAAATGGTGAATTTGTTGGATATTCGCAGGACTCCAAACTACCTGCAGAATTTGATATTACGGACAAACTTGTTACCGGCAAAAATAAACTCGCCGTGGAAGTGTACCGTTGGTCGGATGGAAGTTACATTGAAGGGCAGGACATGTGGCGACTGAGCGGCATTCAGCGCGATGTTTATCTCTATGCCCGAAATCAGAACCATATTGGAGATTTCTTTGTAAAACCCGGACTTTCACGCAATTTTACCCGCGGCGAAGTGGACATTGATATTCAACTGGCAAGTGCTGACGAAAATCAACAATTGCAGGTGGAAATTATGGATGAAAATGGCGATGTGGTATGGCAACGCGACCAGAAGGTGAAGGGCGAAAATGTCTCCTTCTCCGGCAGGATCAGCAATGTGAAACCCTGGAGTGCTGAAACCCCCCATCTTTACAAGGTTTTGATCACGTTATCAGATGCTAACGGAAATATTCAGGACATACGAACCCTCCACACGGGTTTCCGAACCATAGAGATAAAAGACCGGCAGGTGTTGGTGAATGGTAAGCCCGTGCTTTTTAAAGGGGTTAACCGCCATGAACACAACTATACCACAGGGCAAACCCTCACCCGTAAAGATGTGGAGGAAGACCTCAGACTCATGAAGGAGCATAACATCAATGCTATCCGTACCGCTCACTACCCGCACGATCCTTATTTTTACCAACTGGCCGACCAGTATGGCTTTTATGTGATCAACGAAGCCAATATTGAATCTCACGGGTTGGGTATTTACGATATCCCCGAATATGGTTATGCCATGAATAATATCCTGGCACGCGACCCGGAATGGTATGCACCTAAACTCGACCGGGTGGAACGCATGTTTCACAGGGATAAAAACCATCCGTCGGTGATCACCTGGTCGCTGGGAAATGAAGCGGGACAGGGAGAAAATTTCAGAAAACTGTATCAATGGATGAAGGAAAATGATCCCACACGACCCGTTCAATATGAGCAGGCATGGCTGGAAGATTACACAGACATCGTTGCGCCCATGTACCTTCGCATTCCGGAGATAGAGCAGTTCCTGGAGAAAGACGACTCCCGTCCCCTGATCCTTTGCGAATACATGCACGCCATGGGCAACAGCAACGGAAACCTGGTGGATTACTGGGACCTCATCCGTAGTGAACCCCAGTTGCAGGGAGGCTATATCTGGGACTGGAAAGACCAGGGTCTGTTGCAACACACCGCTGATGGTACCCCCTACATTGCGTATGGTGGCGATTTCGGACCACAGGATCTGCCCTCCGACAGGGATTTTTGCCTCAACGGAATCATCTTTGCCGATCGCAGCCCAAAACCTGCTCTGTATGAAGTGAAAAAGGTTTACCAGGATTTTTGGTTCACCCCGGCAAACCTCAGTGAAATGGAAATTGAGGTTTACAACGAGCATTTTTTCCTCACATCCAATCCCTTCAGCTTTCATTATGAAATCAAATCGGAAGGAGAAATTGTTGACACTGGTGAATTATCCTTTGCCGGAACCCCCCTGCAACCCGGTGAAAGAAGAACCATCAGGGTACCCGCAAACATATTGCAGGAGCCCGGTAAAGAATACTTTCTGAACCTGAAGGTACGCCTGAAAAACGATAATGGATTGCTGAAGAGTGGGCATATTGTTGCAACAGAGCAGATTTTGCTGCCTGTTAATGGCAACGTGTTGCGCGAGACAATTGAGCAACCTGCGCTTTCCTTTACAGAAAATGAAAACCATCTCTTTTTTCACGGCAATGACTTTACCGTGGCTTTCAACAAGGAAACCGGTAACCTTTCGCACTGGAAATACCAAAGCAGGGATTTGCTGAAACGCGAATTGCAACCCAACTTCTGGCGTGTGCCCACCAGCAACGACCTGGGTAATAAGATGCACGAACGCACGCAGGTCTGGAAAAACGTGCAGAAAAACCGCGAACTCACCAGCCTGGAAACAAAAAAAATATCGGAGGGAATTTACCAGGTAGAGGTCATCTCTCAGATCAATCCCAACCAGTCGCAATACAATGTAAATTATACTGTGAAAGGTGATGGAAGCATTGATGTGGAAGTGGAATTTGCAAAAGGGGCGGAAGATATGCCCGAACTTCCACGCTTCGGCATGAACATGGTGATGCCCGGAGAATTTGACCGAGTGGAATGGTTGGGTAAAGGACCTTTCGAGACTTACCAGGACAGGCAGTCTGCTGCTATGGTAGATGTTTACCAGGGTAAAGTGATGGATCAGCACACCCCATACCCTTTCCCACAGGAAAGCGGTAATAAAACACATGTTAGGTGGATGAAGATTTATACTGCGGAAGGATGGGGTATCAAAGTCACCGCATCTGAATATAATCTGCTCAATACCAGCACTTATCATTTTACCATTGATGATTTGGGAAATAACCTGACCCATTACTACCAACTCCCCATACGCAATCTCACAGAAGTGAATATAGACCTGAAGCAAAGAGGTGTGGGTGGTGACAACAGCTGGGGGAATGATGTGCACGACCAGTATAAACTATTGGAGGATAATTATAGTTATTCTTTTACCATCACCCCTTTCATCCGGCCGGTATCTAAAAAATAAAAAAATGATCAAAGAAAACCATTCATCTGTAAATATCATGAGCCTTTTCGCTGCCTTAACCTTCATTCTTGCTTTAGCAGCATGCACTGCCGAAGACGATCCCAACCCCACCGGTTCTGAATACCTTGAAATAACCATTCAGGGCAGTGAAACCCGGCAAACCATCCATAATTTTGGTGCCTCCGATGCCTGGAGCACACAGTTTGTGGGTAAAAACTGGCCCCTGGAGAAGCGGGAACAGATCGCCGAATGGTTGTTCAGCACCGAAACAAACAGTGATGGCACTCCCAAAGGGATCGGTTTAACTGCATGGCGGTTCAATATTGGTGGTGGCAGCGCCTGGCAGGGCGCCGGAAGTGATATAAATGATGAATGGCGCCGTGCTGAATCGTTCATGACCGGTGAAGGCACCTTCGACTGGACTGCACATCAGGGTCAAAGATGGTTTATGCAATCCGCGCAACAGCATGGCGTGGAAACAATGATAGGTTTTGTGAACAGTCCGCCCGTTTTCTTAACCAAAAACGGGCGGGCCTACTCTTCCGATCCCGATAACTACAACCTGCCCGAAGAGAACTATGAAGCCTTTGCCGATTACCTGGCCAATGTAGTGATAAAATTGGAAGAAAACGATCAGGTACAACTGGACTACCTCAGTCCATTTAATGAACCCCAGTGGGACTGGACCAGCAGTGGTCAGGAAGGAACACCCGCACAAAACAGCGAAATTGCTGCCGTTACCCGCATCATCAATCAAAAACTGCAGGAACACAACCTGCAAACCCTGCTGGAAATACCCGAAGCAGCTACATTGGTGTACCTGTACGACCAGCACGACCGCCCTGGAAGAGGCAATCAGATAAATGCCTTTTTCAATCCACAGTCACCTCATTATATCGGAGATCTTTCGCACATGGCACAAAAAGTGGCAGGGCACAGTTACTTTACCACTTTTCCGGTAAATGATATGAGTACCGTGAGAAAAGCAGTAAAGAATACAGTGGAAAATCATCAAACACCCCTGGAATTCTGGATGACCGAATACTGTGTGTTGGAAAACAACAGCGAGATTGAGGGCAATGGGCGCGAT
>CAYMLS010000181.1:0-10467 GCA_964390665.1 uncultured Bacteroidales bacterium
TTTTCTTCATCGATCTTTCGCTGTGTAATATCCTGGTGTGTTCCCGACATGATCAGGGGTTTATGGTTCTGGGTCCACGAAACCACTTTGCCACGGTCAAGCACCCATATCCAATGCCCATCTTTGTGCTTCATGCGACTTTCAAACTCATAGTACTCCAATTCGCCTGAAAAATGTTTTTGCAACAAGTCATTGCTTTTGTCCAAATCATCGGGATGGGCCAAACCTGCCCATGTATCAATGGTTGTAGGTGATATTTCATCTAACTTATACCCCACGATCTGTGCCCACCGATCGTTGAAAGTGGTTTTTCCGGTTTGCACGTTCCATTCCCAGGTACCCACATTGGTGCCTTCAAGGATGCTTTGCAGGCGTTTTCTTTCGAGTGAAAGGGTTTGTTCAACTTCTTTCTGGCGCGAAATATCCCACCATGTGCCAATGATCTCGGTAAAATCATCTTCATGGCGCAATACTTTCTGGTTATCGAGTAGCCAATGATATTTTCCCTGTTTGTCTTTAAACCTGTATTGGTTGGTCATAGCTTTACCTGCCAGTTTTTCGGCAAGTTTGGGCATATCTTCGGGGTGCACGCAGCTGAACCAAAGTTCCATGCTTTCAATAAAATCACCGGGCTTATATCCCAAAACACTTACAACATTATCATTGATATAGGTCAGGTGAGGTTTCCCCTGTTTATCGATACGGTAGGTGTAAATAACAGCCGGGGTGTTGGAGAGGATGGTATCCAGACGTTGTTCTGTTTGTTTGCGTTGTGTAATGATGCGACTGATGCCCAGTACCCCAATCACATCTCCATTGGCATCGCGGTAGGGTGTTTTGATGGTATCAAGCAGTTCTTTCCGTCCATCGGGATAGGTTATCCACTCTTCATTGCTTCGCTGTTTGCCGGTTTTCAGCATGATTCTGTCATTTTTTCTGAAGAATTCGGCCAGTTCTTTGGGGTAGAGGTCAAAATCGTTCAGTCCGGCAATTTCCTCTGGCTTTCGCCCCAAATGCTCAGCAAAAGCGGGATTGCATCCCATGTAAACACCTTCAAGGTTTTTGTAAAAGATAAAATCGGGGATGCTGTTCAGCAATGATTGGATAAGGCCTGTTTGTCTGAATATTGCTTTTTCAGCGGTTTTTCTTTCTGTGATATCGAAAATAAAACCATCCAGATAATCCACTTTATCCTTTTCATTGTAAACCGCCTTCCCTTTTTCATAAACCCATCTGATGTCACCGGATTTATGGACAACTCTGTATTCTACTTCCCAATGCTGCCGGGTTTCGACACCCATGTTTACCACATTGGATACCTTTTCTCTGTCTTCTTTGTATATGCGTTTTCCATAAGAAGTTGCCCTGTTATGCAGCAACTCATCGGATGTATATCCTGTAATGGTATCCACCTGCCTGCTTATAAAGATCAGGGTCCAGTCAGGATCGTATTTACAGCGGTATGTAATGCCAGGGATGTTATTGACCAGGGATTCATACCGGTACTTATTTTCTAAAACAGCGGTTTCAGCCTTTACCCTGGCAATGAGCATGCCGGTTAAATCAGCATACAATTCTGCCATTTGCTGGTTCTGCAAATTAGTGTTTTTTTCAAATATCAGAGTGAAATCACCAACGGGTTCTGTTTCCCTGAGAGATTTTATGATCACGATTTGCCCCAGATTAAAAGATCTCATCAACATATTTGCAGCCGGTCGGGGAATGGATTTACCCGTTAAATGGATTAAATTCTCAAAAATGGTGGTTTTTGATGACTTTATCTTTTCTTTCCTGTCCGGGTCGTGCTTCCATTTTTTTCCCACTAACTGAAAACCGAGAAGGGCAGTGGCTTTTTTGATGTTTTCGTTTATGCCGGTAATGGCGGCAGTGGTGAAATCTTTGTTTTTATCGAAGATGTTTAGCGCAGCATATTTTGCCCCCGTAATTTTTTGCATCTGCTTCAAAATGAATTCATAATCTATACTTGAAGCGGAAAAGGAGTTGAATGCCTTCGAAGATTCAGTGATCATATGCTGAAGGGTTGTGTCGGCAAAAACAGTGGTGAAGTATTCTTTATCATTGCCATATACATAAACTTTGTACCACCGCTCGAGCGGTTCGCTGTATTGCTCAAACTCTTCGCTGCCCCCTTCCAGGGCTATTTTTCCATAAAATCCTATCCAGTCGAACTGATTTTTTTCAATACCGGGTAGCACCTCCCGAACTGTTTTGCCTACAATGTTTTCTGGTTTTAACCCGGTAAAATCCTCGAAAATATTGTTTGCTTCCAAAAATTGATAATCAATGGGTTTTCCCTGCTCGTTGGTAATGATCTTGTGTATGGCAATAGCCATGGAAGATTGCTGCACCAATTGCCGGTACTTTCTCTCACTCCTGGCGAGCTCCTCTTCTGCTTTTTGCCGTCGTTTCTCGTCGTTGATGGATTGGGTTACCCTTTTTATTACCAGTGGAAGCATTTCCTGAAACAGTTGATCCTTCATAACGTAGTCCTTAGCTCCGAGGCGCATCATTTCAACGGCAACACGTTCGCTGCCCCTGCCTGTGGAGACAATAAAAGGGGGAACCAACCCGTGCCGGGTAGCAACTTTTTCAATAAACTCCCTGCCGGTCATATCGGGCAGGTTATAATCCACCACCATCATATCGGTGGTGTTTTGCTTTAACCATTCCAATGCATCTGTACCATTTGGAAAACAGGTCGTTTTGTAGCCTTCTGCTTCCGTGATCTTTTTTGTTGCCGCGGCAACACTCCCGGAATCTTCAATAATCAGTGCGTTCATTTTGGGGAGAGCTGTTTTAGGGTTCTTTCAGGTGTTGGTTTATTTCAATCATTGGGATGAGAGTGTGTGCATATGCCATATGTTCGTATATCATATTGAATCCCTTGACTTAAAGAGCAAAATGACACAATGTTTTCCTTAGGCAAAGTAGGTTATTTTTTTCAAAAATAAAAACAGTATATCGCTGTAATTTCAATAGGGGTTTTACGGAAATGAACTGAACCGCTCAAAGGGTTTTTCCTGCACAAACCCTTCAGGCGGTCTTGAACCTTGAAGTGGTTTTCATGAAAAGAATATTTACAGATGTGTCTTTTTTTAAAAGAAAATATTGGTTATTTTTGTCTTTATGAAAAAGAAAGAACTAATAAAGGAACTTCTCGTTTCTTTTCAGCAAAGCCTTCGGCAGGGTCTTTTTGGAAGGGATGTTGTCATTCCTGTTAATACAGGTAAGATCGTTGTTTTAAAGGGGGTCAGGCGCTCCGGAAAATCCAGTGCCATGCACCTTACCATAGACCAGGTACAGGCAAGTGGTGTAAGTAGGGAAAGGATACTTTTTATCAATTTTGATGATGAACGTATCCCTTTTGAACCGGAAGAATTTGACCTGATCATGCAAGCCTACCGGGAATTATTTCCTGATATTCCCATGCACGAGGTGTATATGTTTTTTGATGAGATACAGGTAAGCCATGGGTGGGAACAATTCATAAGAAGGGTTTATGACAATGAAACGCGCAACATTTTTATTACCGGCTCCAATGCACGCCTTTTAGGCAGTGAAATTGCCACATCCTTAAGAGGTCGGACGCTTCAATATGAAATATTCCCTTTGTCATTTGGCGAATTTTGTCGTTATAATGGTATCTCAGGAAACAAGTACAATACTACAGAAAAGGCACGTGCACAGAAAGCATTTCAACAATACCTCTTTTATGGTGGTTTCCCTGAGCTGGTAGTCAACAATTATGAGCATCAACAAAATATATTGCAGGAGTACTATTATGTAATGCTTTACCGCGATTTGATAGAGAGGTATGAGATCAGGAACTTACCGGCATTAAAATATTTTATCCGACGATTACTTGCCAATATCACCAAACCCACTTCTATCAATAAGATATTCAATGAATTGAAGTCGGTGGGTATAAGTGTTGGGAAAAACTCTTTGTATGAATGGATTGATTACCTGGAAGCTGTTTATATGTTTTTCCCGTTGCCAGCATTTGATCCCTCTTTAGTGAAAGAGAATGCAACAGAAAAGAAATACTATTGTATTGATAATGGGTTGCAAAGATCCCTGTTTGCCCAGCATAGTGATCATAAAGGAGCCTTGCTGGAAAACATGGTGTTTTTGTGGCTCAGAACCAGCAGCAGCATGGATACACGGTTTTTTTATTACAAGGGTAAAAAAGAATGTGATTTTGTGGTTGTGGAGGGCGCAAGGGTACAAAAGTTAATTCAGGTATCGTGGGATATTTCTGAAAAAAACACCCGTGAACGTGAAATAGCCGGATTACTGGAAGCTTCAGCAAAATTATCATGCAATGATCTCTGGCTGATAACAGCGGAAGAAGAGGATACCTTGCACCTCAATGAAAAAACCATTCATGTTGTACCCGCCTGGTTTATCACCCTGAATCCTTTTAATGACGGTGGCAATGGATCCAACCTCTCAAAGGGTTTTCAACCGCTTTGAGGGTTGGGGTGTTGTTGAAATAACTTTCCTATTAAAACTTCAAAATCATCTTTTTTAACGGGTTTGGTCAGGTACTCATCCATGCCCAGCGCCATGTATTTTTCGCGGTCGCCCTCAAAGGCATTGGCGCTTAGACCGACCACAGGTGGCAGATACTTGTATTTTTCTTTTAAATATTGCGTTGCAGCTACGCCATCCATCACGGGCATCTGGATATCCATGAGGATGAGGTCGAATTTATGGGGTTCATACATTTTCACCGCTTGTTTTCCATTGCAGGCAATGGTTACATGATGCCCCAATGAATGTAACATAAGTTTTACCACCTTCTGGTTCACGATTTTATCTTCCGCAAATAATATTCTGAGATGCTCTGGTGCAACAGATTCTGACAGTGTTGGTTTTTCCTGTGATGGAATTTCTGCTTTATGCGCATGAAAGGTAAACCAAAAAGTACTGCCCCCTGAAAGTTTGCTTACCATTCCTATGTCGCCATCCATCATTTCCACCAGCTGCTTGCAAATAGACAATCCCAGTCCGGTGCCTTCGTGGTAAACAGTATCCTTATCCTCTATTTGAGAGAAGGGTAGAAAAAGGTTTTTCTGCATGGCCTCTGGTATGCCCAAACCTGTATCCCGAACTTCCATTTTTATGGTAACATCATTGGTTTCATTGCGAACTTCCACCAGAGAAGCCCTGATTTCAACAGAACCTTTTGGGGTGAATTTAACGGCATTGGAAACCAGATTATTGACGATTTGCGACAACCGGTGTTTATCGGCACTGATAAAAGCGGGTATTTTTTCGTCTATACGGACAACCATCTCCACCCCTTTTTTGATATTGTTCTTGTAGAGCATTTTTGCTGTCTCAGCAAGTGACCGGAATTCGAATACTTTGGGTTTGATGGTTACTTTTCCCGCTTCAATTTTTGAGTAATCCAGCACCTGGTCAATGATTACTTTCAGGTTTTCGCCCGATAGTTTGATCGTATTTACAAAATCTTGTTGTTTTTTGGAAAGTTTTGTATGTTCCAGTGCTTCGATCATACCCATTACACCTGTAAGAGGTGTTCTGATCTCGTGACTCATGTTGGCCAGGAAGTTTTGTTTAAATTTGATGGTTTGTTTGGCAATTTCTATATCATGCCTTGCTTTTTCGGCAAGTTTTCTTTCTGTAATATCCCTGCAAATCACATTTGCACCCTCGTAATTTCCCTGTTCATCATATTTGAATTTTGCATGATCTTCGCGCCAAATAAACTGGCCCTTTCCATTTTTAACACGGTACGTGTAAATCAGATCATTCTTTTTTTGGCCTATTGCCTGAAAAATATGGGCAAACAGTACATCCCGGTCATCCGGGTGTACCAATTCAAAAATTGCATCTTGATTTCTTTTCAGCGCTTTATCGGCAGTATACCCAAATTGCGACAGGTAAGAAGGTGATACATAAGAAACCTGATTTTGGGCATCAAATGCAATAATGCCATCGGAAGTGTTTTCTGCTAAATGACGGAACTTCTCTTCGCTTTCTTTTAGGGACTGTTCTGCTTCTTTTCGTTGGGTTATGGTTTCAGAAAATAATAAAACTGTATCAGGTTCCACAAATGCAAATTTAAAAAACACCCATACGTAATCTCCCGAATAGCGTGTTTGATAGTATTGCTCAAATTCAATGGTTTTTCGTGTTGCAAAACATTCATTTAACTTCTCTACCATTATCGGCATATCCTTGTAAATGTCGCTTGCCTTTAAACCTACATAATCAGAGGCATGGTTATTTGTATTTTTAATGGCGGTTTTGTTTACCATGGAAAGGATGAAATCATCATTATAATGTTCCCAAACAAAGATACCATCAGGGTTATAATCGAAAAGTGATTTAAATCTATCCTGACTTTCTTTGAGGTTTTGCTCATGGTTCTTACTTTCGGTTATGTCTGATTTGAATCCGAGGAAACGATTCTCTGACAGTTTTACAGCTTTCACCGTGCTATAGCGTATGTCGCCATCTTTCCTTATAAACCTTATATCAGCCGTTGCTTCATCCTTTTCTACCACTGTTCGGAAATGTTTTTCGGCCAGGGGAAGGTCTTCCGGAAAAATATAATCAAGAATATGCCGTCCAATAATTTCATCTCTTGTATAACCGGTCAACGTTTCGGCAGCTGCATTAATATCTATATATTTTCCCTCTTTATCTACTATGAAAACCCCATAAGGTGCATTTTCAATATAACTTTTGAATTTTTCCTCACTCACTGTCAGGGCTGCATCACTTTTCTCTCTGTTTTTAACTTCATTTTGAAGATCAGACAAGTGTTGCTGAATTCTTTTGCCATCCTCCGCATCCTGTCTGCTGTTTTTCCTGAGGATTGATCCTTCCATCCCTTCCTCCTTTTTAGCAGAAATCTGTGCTTTTCGGATTTTAAGCATGTTTCTTAATAGCATATCAATATCGACACCATCAAACGGAGAATACAAAAAAGCATCTGCACCACACCGGGAAGCTTTCAGTCGAAAACCGGACTCACTATTTGGGGGGAGGATAAAAATCACAGGAACATCATGCAGCAATTGGTTTTTTCTTATGCTTTGGCAAAAATGTATCGGATCTGTTTCATGCCATACAGAACCGATCATGATGATATCAGGATTTTTTTCTATTGTTAACGTTACTGCCAAAGAATCACTTTTAACAATAGAAACGTCTGTTCCGGGAAAGTTGTCTTTTACATATGACCGGATCCTTAAAAAATCTTCCTGTTCAACACCGGTTATCAGAATTTTTTCTTTCTCAGTTTCCATAAAGCATCTCTTTTAAGAATTCTAATTTTAACAGGTCATGTATAATATAGATAAAGATCAATAGAAAAGACCGATACAGCATTGTGTCCATAAAACTGTTCACAATCACGAGGTAGTGTCTGCAGATAAGATACCTGTGAGACTTAAAGGTGAAAACTGATAAGCGGAAAATATCAGGAATACACAATTTGTACTTTTTCTGTCGTATTTTTTGGTTAAAGCTCCGCTATGGTTATGCTTTGATGATCTGTAAGATGAAACAAAGTTATTAATATTTTAAAAATAACACCAAAACAGGTGAAATTTTTGGTAAGAAAGCAGTACTTTCTTTAACAATGTAAAACTCCTGAATGCATCATTAAAGAACTCGTGCAACCAGAATACATGTTTTTCCTTCAAAATAACGGTGGATGGGAACGATGAGACTTGCGGGTAATCAGTAATTTACAAATACATCATCGTCAAAGAACAGAAAACCCTGTTTCACATTTTTCAGCAAAAGACCTTCTTTGTCCTTTGCCTGTATTCCCGTAAAAGAATTTCACATACCCGTTCCGTTATTTCAGACGGAACGGGTATATTTTTATTTTTCAAACCTTAACCATCTTCCACTGTTTTTATCCAGTGAAATGGGGGCGCCTAATCTTAATTCTTCTCCGGTAACAGGGTCGGTTACTTTTTGATAATCAAATATGGAATTAAAATTCACGGTTTTTGCCTCGTCATCGTTGATAAAGAAATAATGATCGGCGTCAGGGGCGGCAAGCCGGTAAACAATAGACTCATCCGCACTGTAAGGCAAGGGCAGTTCGCCCAGTACATAATCGATCAGCATTTTTTCTGCGGTTTCATTACCAGGTTCAAAACACATTTTGGATGCCTGATAGCCCAGCATCAGAGCGGTTCCGCTGCCATACGAATTTTCGGTGATAGCGGGTAACCCGGTATCGTACTGTGCCAACACTTTGGCCGATGAGGGCGTTTGATTCACCACAAAACCCTCAATATCAAAATCTCCAATTTTGTTATGTACATTTACACCAGAATACTGAAAGTCGTTGATGGTGGTACCAAACACCTGCTCAATGAGCGTACCTTCATTGCTGTATCTCAAGGCACTATGGTCATCAAACCAGGCAAAAGGCAGGTCTGCCACGAGTCTGCCACCCTGTTTAACATATTCAGATAACAGTTCGAGTAGTTCATCGCTGATGGCGATCTGTTGCGAAAGATAAATGACCTGATAGCGGGGTGCCAGACCTTTTTTAATATCGCGCGATGTAACGTATTCAAAGGGGACATTGGCATTGATGAGCGCCCGGCTGATACCGATCCTGGAATGGATGGGTTCCATTCTGAATTCATCGCGCCCGATCTCTGACATCACCGCCCAGATGGCTTCATTATCCCAATCGGTTAGGATGCCCACTGTGGGTTCTTTTTTAGCGTTCCATAACTCATCGCGGTATTTTTCTTTTGCCTGAGCGATTTTTCCCACTTTTATTGCCCGTGGTGTTACCTGGTTATGCCTGTCGAGTAGTGCATATTCTCCTGCTTCCCAACCCGCTGTGCGTGTGCTCCACGACCATAGTCCAAAACCTTTGAACCCCCCGGCGATCTGACTGAGGATAAACTGGGTCATCACCCCTTCGTCAACCGTAAAGCCGGCACCACCTTTGCCACCACTGAACTGCTGGGGGCCACCTGTGGATTCCCATGTGGCAGCCCACCCCCCTTTGAAAAAATCGTTGGCGATTGACGACTGCATATAGAAGGGTCTGACAAGCTCATAATCGTTGGGGAAGAAGTGCCAGGCAAAATGGATGGAGGGGTAGAACGATCCGTATTCGGTCATGAGGTTGGCGATGCTTTCCAGATCAACAGCCATGTGCGCCTGAGGCAGGAAAACGCTCATTTCGCCACCGCCCCTGAACACGTGATGCGGGTCGAAGGCATAAAACTCATCGATCCTTTTTTTGATGGAGCCCAGACTGTGCTCTACCTTAAACCTGAGAATATCGCGCAAATGTCTGTATTCCTTATTGCTGAGGTCCTGCCATCTGTTGTCAAAGTCTTCCCATGATTCAAAAGGATGCTCCTCGTTGGGTTGCAAATACACATGGTGCTGATTCCAGGCATCATTCAGGTTTTCTATGGTTTGGTATTGTTCCTTCACCCACTGCACAAAGAGTTTCTTCCCTTCGTCGGAAAGGTCGGTACCTCTGGCGCCCAGCTCGGGTTCGAATGCCACACTGCGTCCCTCAAGAAAACGGGCATCCTCTCCCGTCTGAAGAAATTCTTCCGCCCTTTTGATGCGTTCTTTCATCAGATTGTTTTGGTATTGGATCATTTTCGGATTTTCTCTGATCTCTTCCATGGGGGTATCTGCCGGAATATCTAATTTTCTGAGCAGCCCGGGTGTAATGTCTTCCCATCCACCATCGCCGTACCACCAGGGAAACAAACCTTCTTCGAGAGCGATCAGTTCGATCTGCTGAATGGTCCAGGGCGGCACCCCTTTTATTTGTTTCAGGGAGTTGAAACCCAGTTCTTTCATCAGTCTGAAATGTTGCCTTATCTCTTCCTCACCCTCATCAGGGCGTTGCAGATAAACCACCCCGGTGGGCATGGGTTGAATTCTTTTGAATTTCTGCTGCATGGGCGAATCATGCATCTGATCATACAGTTCATGTAAAAAATCGTGGGATTGTTGCCCTTGCAGTGCCAGTGCCAAAAGGAAAAATAAAACACCTGTAGTAACGCTCTTCATTTTGTGTTATGCTTTAAAGTTAAAAATAGGGTTTGATTATATTTTTATTTCTGAGTTCTTTTTAGTCTTTATCGGTATCAATGTATTTCGGACGATGTAAAGAAAGTACATTTTTTTGGCAACTAAGGTAGAATCTTGTCTCAAAATAGCAGACAAATTATTTTGCAAAATCTTTCCTGTGTGTCAGAATTTTTGTCATGTCCCGGTTTATCTCGTTGAAAAAACAAGACGAAAGCCTGGTCTTCGACGATTTCTTATCAAAGACATAAAAAATAAGTTTTTTTTTGCTGACACCAATTCAATACAACGTAAAGTTTGGGTTTACATTTTTCTTGATTCTGTTGGAATCTATACTTGCTATTCTGTTTCCTTTGATCATAGGCTATGCAA
>CAYMLS010000182.1:0-10389 GCA_964390665.1 uncultured Bacteroidales bacterium
CTTCAACCCCACAGAGAATTTAACAGTAGGATCAAGACTGAATTTCGCCTTTACTGAAAACACCCGTGTACAACAACAGGTAGGCGGTGCCACTGGTAATGGAGGTGGTGGTAGCAATGCGGGTTGGGGAAATGCCAACCGTGTTTCTTTGCCCTGGTTTCCTGTTTACAACTCAAGTCACCCAAGCGGTTTCTGGAACCCTATGTCAGGCGCAAACCTGGTTGCCAGCGTTGATCCTGACAATCACTACGATGTAGTTGAAAACTACAGGGCTTTGGGGAATATTTTCCTGGAATACCGTATCCCGGTCATTGAAGGTCTTCGTTTAAGAAGTGAATTTTCAGTAGATTTCATCCAGAACAACAGTGTGTTTTGGGTTTCGGAATACCTTCGCGAATTGGGTTCTTTCGCCTCCGATCGGGCAGCTACACGCAAAAGTTTCAACTATAACGTGTATGCCAACTACAATCGCACTTTTCTTGAAGATCATAACATAACCGCCACATTTGGCGCCGAATGGCAGACAATCAACCGATACACAAGAGACCTGAGCGGACAGAACCTGCAAGGTACCTACCAGCAACTGGGGAATCCTGCCGATTATCTCTCTATGTTCTCCGGATTAAACCAGGAAGAATATCTGCTGGGCTATATCGGAAGATTTGATTACAAATTTAAAGACCGGTATTTTGCTGGTGTGAGTTTGCGACGCGACGGTTCTTCCAAATTTCGTCCTGAAAACCGCTGGGAGATCTTCCCTGCCTATTCTTTAGGATGGATCATTTCTGATGAATCGTTCTTCAACATTGGCAATGTGGAGATGATCAAACTCAGAGGTAGTTTCGGACGTACCGGTAATAAAGATATCCCCTCAAATCTTTTTGTGACCAATTTCACCAACAGCAGAGGCAACCGGTATGGCGAACCCAGCCTTATTCCCGGAGGATCAAGGATCGGAAACCTGGGAACTCCCGATTTAACATGGGAAACCACCAACAGCTATGATGCCGGGGTGGATTTCGGATTATACAACAATAAAATTTCCGGATCTGTAGCCTACTATTTACAGGATGTGGATGATCTGCTGCTTTTTTCAACTCTCCCTACCTCATCAGGTGTTAGCGGCATATGGAACAACATCGGGCGGATTCAAAACTACGGATGGGAGATCAGTTTAAATACTGTAAATTTACATATCCCCTCACGTGATTTCCGTTGGACCACTGATTTCAACTTCAGCACCAACGACAGCGAGGTAATTTCACTCACCCCGCAGCTCGACAGAGACGGACGGGGAGTAACAAGTGGAAATACCATTTCGAGAACAGGTGGGAAATTATGGGCCTGGTATATAGCCGAATATGCAGGGGTAGACCCAGAAAAAGGTATAGATATGATCTGGGAAATTGACTATGCCCGCTGGCAGGAAACCGGAGAAACGGTTAAAACAGGAAGAAAAATACCTGCTACCACCAACAACCTCCAAAGAAACCGCATTATACTCGAAGACCAGACACGTATTCCTTCCTTTAACGGAGGTATCACCAACAAAATCGAATACAAAGGATTTGACCTCAATTTTCTGATAACCTTTTCAGGAGGTCATTACATATATGATTATGAAGAAAAGCGCACTACATCAGTACAATACGGACAGGTTGTACTGCGGGAAGATATCATCGGCAATACCTGGGAAAACCCTGGCGATGAGGCCAAATATCCGCAACTCACCTGGGATAGTCAATATCCATGGGGATGGGATGTAAATGCAGAAAACCCCGAGTGGGATGGCGACCCTGATCACCCGCTTGCCAAAGGATACTGGATAGATGGTACAGAAACCGATCAAACCTACGGTTATAACAATGAAAGCGCCTTTTATTCAAAATATCTCTACAAAGGAGACTATGCCAGGTTGCAAAATGTTGAGATCGGTTACAGATTCTCCGGTGACCTGCCCGGCCGCATTGGATTAAACAACCTGAGAGTTTACGGGTCGGCAACCAATCTTTTTCTCTGGACAAGAGAATACAACGGATGGGATCCGGAAACCGGCGGCGGTGTATTGCCTCCACTCAAAGTATTCAATCTGGGAATAACTGCCCAGTTTTAAAATAACAGGAAATTGAAGAAATTCTTTTTCATTACAAATGACAACAAAGTAATACAACGTAAAATATATAAATATGAAAGTTTTCAAAAAAATACTGATATGGGTTGTTCTGTTGGCTGCTTTTACCAGCTCTTGCGAACACGAGGAATTTTTCGAACTCACCAACCCTCCTGAGTTTCCATGGCTAAACATAACCGAATTTGAAAGGGCAGCCGTTTCCCCCTACAATTATTCTTTTTACTCCGATTGGGGAGGGATGTTTGCCATGGCTGACCGGGTTACCTTAGATGGCCTGACCGACATTATTTACCACATACCCGGCTCATCGGCGGCCTATCCGGTAGTTGAGGTTTACAACAGACAAACAAATATTAACAATGGCAGAACCGACGGATCATTCAATGCCGGATACCGATCCATAGGAATCATCAATGCTGCCCTGGATTTTTATGATGAAAATGACCAGGATCCTTATCCACAGGCATCTGATTCAGACAAAGAAAACAATCTTAAGAGAATTATTGGAGAATTGCATTTTATGCGTGCTTATGCTTATTTTCATCATACTTTGCGGCATTGCCCCGCTCCTGGAGACCCAGCCTTTGAAACAGAGGAAATATTACCCCTCAGGCAAGCTTTTACTGATGCAGAAGCAGCCATGAATGCCGATTTTGTTTCCACAAGTGCTATCTATGATTTTATCCTGGAGGATCTGCAAACAGCCATTGATATGCTGCCGGAAAGATACATTGAAGGACTGCATCATCCTTCCTATCAGTTTGGCAGGATCACCAAATTCGGCGCCAGGGCTTTTCTGGCAAGAGTGCTTTTCAGAACCGGCGACTGGGAAAATGCATTGGAGCAGATCAATATCGTGATTGAACAAAACAATGGTTTATATGCCCTGGATCAGGATCCCATTGAAGCATTCAACAGAAGCGATGCAACAAAAGGCAATGAAGTTATATGGACCGCCCTTTATTACGATGAAGAAAAAGGGAGCTCTCCCAATGATTTTACACTGTTTACTTATCTCGACTACCGCGCCGAAAATGGTGGACACGGAGATCATTTCAGACGCTCAACCTGGCATACCTATTCTATGGCCAATACCATGGCTGTAAAATTGGGATGGATGGATGAAGAATTGAACGAAACACCCGAAGCGCTCAGAGACAAAAGATACCAGCAATTGTATCATCGCCTGGAAGGAAACAGGGGAAACGTAACAGACGATCCTGATGTATATGAACAACAGTATACCAATGTAACTGAACCGCGCATATGGAATGACAAGTATTTCAGAGCTCCCAACGGGCAGTATTCAAATGTTCCTGTCATCAGACTCGCTGAGATGTATCTTACCCGGTCGATCATCAGGTTCAAAAATGGTGATCTCAATGGGGCGGCAGAAGATCTCAACATCATCCGTAAGCGGGCGTGGGATGAGGAAGTTGCCGGAATATCCTATGAAGAATCGGATCAATACCTTACATCCGGCGACATTACAGAAGAGATCATAGAACTGGAAAGATTGAAAGAGTTGAGTTTTGAAGGTGACCGGCTGTATTACCTGCAGGCACTCGAGATGCCACTCCCTCCGGCGGAAAGAACAGGGGTCAGTGAAGTCTCCTTTCCTCACAGTGGATTATATTACCCCATTCCTCAGAAGGAAGATGATTTCAGATTAGATGAGTAATTACTTTTCTCATCATTAAACTGGTAAATAAGTTATTTGCAAAAACAAAAAATACACATACATGAAAATTTCAAAAATAAAAATCTTACTCTTTTCTTTGCTTGCATTTTTTGCCGTAAGTTGCGAAGAAGAAGAACAATCCGTACCCGAAGAACTGGTTATGGAGGCGATGATTGAACCCGCCAGTGAATACAATGCTGCCAATGGAAGCATTTCGCTAAACATTTTGCAGGGAGAGGGACCGTACATCTATGATTGGAATACAGGTGACAGCACCGCCGCCATAACCGGATTAAAAGCAGGCGATTACACCGTAACTGTAACCTACGGACCCAACGGTATCGCATACACAGAGCAAACATATACCGTAGAGCAACCGGAAGCAGAACCGTTGAATTTAAACTTTACGGTTACGGATGTACAGCAATATGACAAACCACAGGGTGCCATTGAACTGGAAGTTTCCGGTGGAACACCCCCTTATACCTTTTTGTGGAACAATGGCGAAACCAGCCCGGTGTTAGAAAACCTGCTGGCAGGAACTTACACTGTAACCGTAACAGACTCAGGAGACCCCTACTCTATCGAAACCACCGGTTTTGCTGTGGTAAATCAACCCGAATTTGTTTGCGGACAAGACAGCATAAGAGATATCGACGGAAATCTCTATTCTACAGTTGTGATCGGCGAGCAATGCTGGACGGGAGAAAACCTGAAAACCATCCATCGTCCCGATTCACCATCAGACGAACTTATACCTATTGAAGGCAGGCTCTGCAGAGGGCTATTCTGCGAGCAGCAGGAAGGTGCCCATTATGATTGGCATGGAATGATGAATGGCGCTGCACCCGCTGGTTTACCCGATGAAGAGATACAGGGAATTTGCCCGACCGGTTGGCACCTGCCTACCGAAGAAATGTTCACCGGGTTAGATGAATTCCTTAGTATAGAAGGTAATGGTGGCGAAGGATTTTTCTCAGGTGCCAAAATGAAGGGAACGGAAAGTTCATCCGGGTTTGATGCACTTTTTGCAGGAAACTGGGGATACGGTATATACAACAATGCACCCTATGCCTCTTTCTGGACCTCTTCAGAGATGCCCACAAACCCAAACAGGGCTGAAATTTTTTATGTTACAGATGATACACCTTTCCTGAATTCAGGACACCAACCCAAAGATTTTGGGTTTAACGTAAGGTGTATAAAAGACACGGAATAAAAACTTATTGCTAATTTGGAAACGAAGGATCGCAAAGACCTTTTCAACCGGTTTTATTCTGTGCTGAAAAGGTCTTGCTTTATATGAACCAAAGAAGCATCAATTTGGCATGAAGCCTTAAAATTTCAGGGATTTTGATACATATTTCATGTTTGAAAAAAGTGGCGTAAATTACTCTTTTAATCAGGCATGCTCAGTGGTATAACAAATAAATTATTGAATAATTTTTTTCGGGGACAAGCAATACTTAGCAAAAACACCCCGAAAACAAATCAGAAAAACCCTCAGACATAAAAAGTATTTCCGGAAGGATACGTGCATGGTAGGGAATAAAAAAATCAATTAGAGAATAATATCCCCAATGACCTAAAAATATAATGCAAATGACATCAAAACAACTCAAAATTTTATCCTTTTTTACGGTTTATCTTTTATCCACATATGCTCTTTGGGCACAAAACTCAATGGTTTACAAACCTTATGACGAAGATAAATTACCCTACGGCAATTCTTTTATTAGCTGGGAACAGAAACAAAAACCAAATAAGATCTATTATGTATCACAAAACCATCCTGCCGCCTCTGATAACAACAAAGGTACAAAAGCAGCCCCCTTTCTAACGATCGGTAAAGCAGCAGAAGTGCTACAACCGGGAGAAAAAGTAATTATCCATGAGGGAATTTACCGCGAACAAATAACACCCGCTCGCGGCGGCAGCAGTGCCGGGCAGATGATCATTTACCAGGCTGCAGAAGGTGAGAAAGTCATCGTGAAAGGTTCTGTGGTTTGCGAACCGCAAAAATGGGAAACATCCCGGGGATGGCAGGTCGGAGGATCAACCTCTTTTGCAGATAAAAATCAGAAAAAAGGACAGGTATGGCAATATGATCTGCATCATATAGATTTTGAGGGATACAATCCCTTCGGCATGCTCAACCTCATGCAGGATCAGGAATACCTGGATTATACCCAGGTAGACATGACTCCTCATTTCAAAAAAAGAGGATGGGTGATCATTGATGGACAAAGGATCGAACAGGTTCTGAAACCACGGCAACTGAGAGAAAAGGAAAAAGGTGCCTTTTGGGCAGAACATAACGGACTTAGAATACATGTAAGGTTTCCGGATGGGAAAACACCTGAAAATGCAGTAACAGAGCTCAGTATCCGGGAACAATTGTTTGCACCTTTGGAATATGGACTTGCTTACATAAAATTGAAAGGAATTCACTTTATGCATGCTGCCAATGGTTTTCCTGTACCTCAAAGGGGAGCAGTGTCTGCCTCAAGAGGTCATCACTGGATCATTGAAGACTGCATCATTGAAGGGGTCAATTCTTTGGGTATTGATCTGGGGAACGAAATGTGGCACACCGAAACAGAGGAAATCATCGGGCATCATATCATCAGAAGAAATACCATCAAAAATTGTGGATTGGCAGGACTGCAGGGGATGAGAGCAAAAAATTATCTGGTAGAAGACAATTTATTCGAGAACATTGGATGGCACAATGCCGAACACTGCTGGGAAGCAGGCGCTATCAAGTTTCATTTATCAGAAAACACGCTGATCAGACGCAACGTTTTCCGCAACATACGGCACGCTCCCGGCATCTGGCTCGACTATCTGGCAAGCAAAAATTGCCGGATCACCAAAAATGTTTTTTCAGGGATCACCTCAGCAAGAGGTTGTGTTTACATTGAAGTAAGCCACCATAAAATGAGTATAGACCATAATATTTTCCACGATACCCATAGCCAGTATTGGATAAGTGGTGATTACGGAGCAGGAGGAAGTGCACTCTATACCGATGGCACTGATAGTATTCAGTTTCATCATAATTTGGCTTTTGATATTGAAAACAGCGGTTTTGGCGCATACACAAATGCAGAAAGAATGGTGGCAGGAAGAGGAAGTACCGACAGAGCACATCATGTTACCCACAATATTTTTGCAAATTGCGGAAAACATGCCATTGAACTGCCCAACCCATATCATTTTACCGACTACAATTTATTTTCTGCCATGCCATCAGGATACCTGAAAGTGAAGTATCCGGAACCCGGGCTTTTCATTGATTTAAAAGCATGGCAGGACTTATTTAAGTGGGAGCTGAACGGAGAAGTCATTCCCGATCCAGTATTCAAACTCGATGCAGAAACGCTCATTTTAAAGGCAGAAAACATGGATATGAAAAACACAGAGGCAGGACCTTTCCATCAGTCAGCAGATCTGAAAAACGGGGTCAGTATAGATCCCCGACAATTGCCATAAACAAACCATCCGTTGGTAGTAAAATGATGATATATTTTAAAAGCATGTGTCAAATATCATGAAAAGATTTTTTCTCCCAACAGAGGTAAAAATAAAACATTAAAAAAAAACGGGCATATGAAGAGATTTATTTTTTACATTCTGACAATTTCGGTTTTTACCGGTTGTCAGTTGCAAAGCGGACAAAACAACCCTGAAAACACACGATCGGTTTATGAAATACAGGCACGAAACGGCCAGGATCTTTTCCTGGATAGTTTGTACATGGAACTCAACAACAGTCCTATGCAACAAAAACTCCGTTCTTCAAAGCCATTTCCGGTAGGTGTTGTATACTACCAGCAACGAGGAGACAACCTGGATTCAGCAAAAAAAGAATTTCAGGTTATCAGGGATCTTGGATTCACAGCGCTGAAGCAGGTACAGTTGAAGGCACCTTACAATCCTGATAATTTCAATGAAGAGGTTTTCCATGCTGCCATTGATGCAGGGATCTCACCCTGGTATTATGGAAAAGCAGGATGGCGCACCATTACGCAGGAACTCATTGATAGTCTTGGAATATCTTACGAGCTGAACGGAAACAACCTTGCCGAGATACAAAACCATCCCCGTATGATCAACTATCAGAATCATTATCTTCATCAGCGGGTGGGAAAAATGTCGTCAAAACCAGAAAAACCCGAAGGAATGGGCGAGCCCGGCAGAAACTCTCCATACCTTCCTGCACGCCTGGTTCCTGAGTTTTCAAAGTGGTTACGCAATCAATACGAAACCCTGGATCAGTTGAAACTTGCCTGGAATATTGGTTATACCGACAACCCCGAAATCAACAATTTTGATCAGGCCGCTGCCTTGCTGAAAACAACCCATGAAGATGAATATGGCAACCGTTGGGGCAGAAGAACATGGGACTTCAGAAGAATGCGTGATGCCATGCGTTTTCAGGCAGACCTGATCATAGAAAACTACCAGGAGACCATGGAAATGTTCTATCAATGGGATCCGGAAGAGCCCGAGCGAACAGGCGGTCATCAACTTTTCGAGAACCAGGCGATCAATTCCTGGGATCTGGAAGCACAGGCAAAATCTGCCAGCGTGGGTGGTTCCTTCTACTCCTCCATTCACCTTACCCACCATTTCTTTCTGGTAAACGGTGAAATAACCTTGCCCGTTTATATGCAATCGCGCCTGGTGGCAGACATGTTCAAAGGAGGATGGTCGGCCACATGGGAATCAACGGGTGGACCTACACAGTGGAGTGGACACCATAACATTTCTGTTGATGGCGAACTGATGCAGCAACTCTTTCTTTCTTATATTGCAGCAGGATTAAAAGGAGTTGGCATATGGATGTGGAACTCAAGAGGAGAAGGTTGGGAAACAGGAGAATATGCCCTGTGCGACATTCAGGGACAACCTACAGACAGGGCAAGGGTTGCCGGAAAACTTTCAAAAATACTTCAAAAGCAACGGTTTGAACTGTGGGAAGCAAAAGATGAACCCATGGTGGGCATCCTCTATTCATGGGAAAATGAGGCCATGCTCGGAGCATTGTCGCTGGGAGGATACCAATTGTCCACACCGGTTTTTGAATCTGATCGCGACCGCAAATTCCGGCAATATCATTCTGAAGCAAGAACAGGAATATCAAGGGCACTGATCAATCATAACATTCCTTTCGAATATGTTACAGACAGAGACATTCATGCCGGATTGGCCGCCCGCTATCCGGTTATATATCTACCCTATATGCTGGCTGTTGATGAGAAAACCATGAATGGACTAAAGCAATATGTTGCCGAAGGTGGTAAAATTGTAGCAGATTTCCCCCTGATGATGCTTGACAATTTCGGAAGGTTGAACAAGCAACTTCCTGGTTCCGGTTTTGAAGAATTATTCGGGTTTATGACAGCAGATTATTTCCATACTTTCAATGAACCCAAATCATACAAAGGCAAGAATATCGACAGTCAGTTCGGCATTTTAAAAACCAGCCTTGCAGAAGTGAAAGACACTTTTGATGATGGCACACCTGCTATCCTGACCCATAATTATGGTGATGGGCAAACGCTGGTATTTAATTTTGAGGCATCCAGAAGTGCATTTCACCCCGGTAATACCTGGGTGGAAGACCTTTTGGTGAAGCATTCCATTGAGGGAATACGTCCGCTTTACACGGTAAATGACAACAACAATTGTGTGGTATTCAGAAGATCAGCACCAGAGGCCGACCATTATCTGATCATTAACCAGGGTGAGGAAGAAACCATCAGCATTTCCTCCTCTGATATAGAATACCTCAGTGCAGAAGACCTTATTCAAAAAGAAAACCTGGATGTGAAGAGGAATACCTTTCATGTTACAGTACCTTCTCATTCAGGAAGCTGGATAAGGGTAACCAAACAATAGTTCCGGTTCCCGGCAGTATGGAAAGCGAATTCAATTATCCACCGGGCGGTCCTCGATCTTGATGCTGATTCCCCTTACCGTTTGCCATCCTTCGCGATCGGTCAGGGCAATAAAAAAATGGTAATCACCGGTATCCACCCCTTCCGGAACCGAAATGTCTATATTTGCCTGATGGTTTTTGGAACCTTCAGGTATATCCCATGTTTGGATGTAGAGAAAAACATCATCGGTAGGCTCTTTCACGTCCCCCATTTCACAATTACTCACTTCTGTGCTATGCGAATGATGATCAAAATTGTGATGGATGTCAATGCTAAACGCACCAAGTTCACGGTTATCGGAGAATTGAGCAACAAAAGTGAAGGTTTCACCTGTGTAAATGGTGTCACAGTTTTGGGGAAAGGAACTGGCTGATGTCATATCAATAACCGGATATACATCGTCAATATCGTCTGAATTGCATGCTACCAAAGCAATAACAAAAACAGACAGCAAAATTACTCTTAAAAAAAGGCGGTTCATCTTTCAGGCAGGTATTATTTGATTTGAAATGTAAAAATAAATAAGGGTAAAAAATACAGGATGCCCCTGTCCAAAAGGACATCCTGTGAAAAATATCAAGGGTTTTGCAATTCAAATTCACCTTCGGCACCGGTTAGGTTACCTTCCA
>CAYMLS010000183.1:0-10385 GCA_964390665.1 uncultured Bacteroidales bacterium
CACGTTCTCTTTCAAGATCCATATTGTCAAGCAACTGATCCTGAAATTCTCTGTCGCTGATGGTTTTAGTGGATTGCAGTAAACGGTCGGCCAAGGTGCTTTTACCATGGTCTATATGTGCGATGATGCAGAAATTTCGTATGTTTTTCATTGATCTATGTATGGTTTTACTAAATTGTTCAGAGGATTGCCCTGTCTTTAAAATATGTCGCTGCACTGATTGCCCTGGCAAATAATCTGGTTCGCTCTGAAATAATCACAGGCATTTTTGTCAGTGATATTGTTACATTTTGCTTTTTAATATGCAAAATTACAACTTAAAACAATATCTTTATGTCATTCTCCCATATAATCAATTTTATTTCGCTTTTGTTTGGTGAGGTTTTTGAAAAAAAAGACCGCGCAATTATTTATATGTTGGTGCGCGGTATTTTTTTATTGTTTAAAATTTGAATACAACGGTTTGATGCCTGCCATGTTTTTCTTTCCCGGAACCCGGTAAACTTCTAATGTGTAAAACTTTATCCCGTGTATGATAATCATTTCTTTTTCTGTGTTATCGTTTCATGGTTCGATTCGTATTTGCCATTTTTTACTTCATATTCTAAAACATAATCCATCACATCAAAACAATTCATTACGGAAGAAACCTGATTGAATGTACAGAACTTTCTCCCCGGAATTTTTTTTATGCCTCTGTTCAATAAAAATGGTATTTGTTTTGTTATGTTTTTAGTTTTTATTTCATTCAATATTTTTCAAGCATGCATTTACACCATTTGATATTCCGGTTTACCCTGTTTTCTTTTCTGATTTTTGTTTTTTCAGTTGGCGCCGCTCAGCCGACTGTTCATCATTCCTGCTTTTTTACTGATCACTCCCTGAAAGACACCCGGGCAATTCTTTCTTTGCAGGAAAGGGATCATGCTTTGTGGAATTCCGTTCGTGAAGGTCAGGAGTTTTTTGAGAATACCCCAACCACGTTGATGCTAAACGATGATGAGCGGGATGTAAAAGACATGAGTGCCCGGGAAAGAATTGTATTTGGTGGTTATTTGGGTTTGCAGATCGGAAACCTGATCACTTCTGTTAATATTTCTCCTACCTTGGGTTATCTGCTTACCAACCGGTTAACTGCTGGTATAGGTGGTACTTATCAGTACTACAGGGATCGGGGATGGGGAACCAGTGCCGATTTCACTTCCTCTACACATATTTATGGCGGAAGTGTTTATGCACGCTATCTTATTTTCCGCCAATTTTTTGCCCATGTTGAGTATGAAGCGCTCAACCTGGATTCACAAATAGGATTTTCTCCCGCTACCGGTGCCAATCCCAATGATAGCCGCTACTGGGAATATAATTATTTTGCCGGTGGGGGATACAGGGCACCTCTTGGACCCAAAGTTTTTCTGAATCTTATGATTCTGTATAATTTTAATGATAGCAGCGCCGTTTATTACCAAAACCCGATCTTTCGTTTTGGTGTGGATGTTCGCCTTTGATTTTTTTCTTTTTACTGAAAAATAAAAGGGTTTATCGTACCTGCGTGTTGCCGAATTCATTAATTTTGCACTGAGAATAAAAGCTCTTGTATCAATCATTTGATATGGGGGTTTTTTGTATGTATTCTCTGATAAATTCTATTGGTCTTTCTCTGTTCCAGACAACCTCTCTGCAAATCATCATTAAAAATTAAAAGATCGTTTTTGCAGATGATATCAGATCGTAAGAGCGATATCTGTGCAATTGGAACAGACAGACTTTTGTTTTGATGTTTATCCTTAAATTCAATATTATCAATTACTCACATTTTAAATTGTAACATATTATGAACAATGCACAGTTTTTTTATGATCGGCCTGCCAACGAGCCCATTTTGGAATACAAACAAGGTTCGCCTGAGAGGATAGCTCTTGAAAAAGAGTTGGAACGCCAAAATCAGATGCAGGTAGAAATTCCCCTGATCATAGGAGGGAAAGAGGTGAAAACCGGTAACATCGGAAAGGTAGTGAGCCCACACGACCATCAGCATGTGATCGCTACTTATCACAAAGCCGATGAAGAACACGTGAAAATGGGCATTGAAGCGGCACTGAAAGCACACAAGCAATGGGCTGAAGTTTCATGGGTTGAAAGGGTTTCCATCCTTTTAAAAGTTGCTGAACTGATCAGTAAAAAATACCGGGCGCTTATGAATGCTGCCACCATGATAGGGCAGGGGAAAAATGCCTATCAGGCAGAAATTGATGCCGTTTGCGAAACTATTGATTTTATTCGTTTTAATGCGCACTACGTGTCGCAGATCTATACCGATCAACCTCATAGTGAAACAGGAAACCTCAACAGGGTGGAATACCGTCCGCTCGAAGGATTTGTATTTGCTGTAACCCCATTCAATTTTACCGCGATCGCATCCAACCTCTCCCTTTCACCGGTTATTGTTGGTAATACCACTGTTTGGAAACCTGCTACCACTGCTTTGCTTTCCAATTATTACCTTATGCAGATCTATAAGGAGGCAGGTCTCCCTGATGGTGTTATCAACTTTATTCCAGGACAAGGATCCATGATCGGTAATGTGGTACTTAATCATAAAGACCTTGCCGGAATACACTTTACAGGCAGCAATGGCACATTTTATCAGCTCTGGAAAGGTGTTGCCAACAATGTGGAAAACTATCGTTCCTATCCGCGCATTGTGGGAGAAACAGGTGGAAAAGATTTTGTATTTGCCCATCCTTCTGCTGATGTTGATCAGGTTGCCACTCAACTTGTAAAAGGCGCTTTTGAATTCCAGGGACAAAAATGTTCGGCTGCTTCCAGAGCATACATTCCTGAATCTTTATGGAATGATGTGAAAGCGAAAATGGATACCGACCTGAAAAATGTCAAGCAGGGTGATGTGATGGATTTCTGCAATTTCTCCAATGCCGTTATTGATGACAAAGCTTTTAAAAGCATTACGGGATACATAGAAAAAGCAAGAAACACACCTGATGCAGAAATTATTTTTGGAGGAAATTACGACGATTCCAAAGGATATTTTATTGATCCTACTGTTATCCTTGCTCATGATCCTAAATTTGTAACGATGCAGGAAGAGATCTTTGGTCCTGTGCTTACTGTGTATGTTTACAAAGATGATGAATTTGAAAAAACACTGGAACTTTGCAATGATACTTCTCCATACGCACTCACAGGGGCAATCTTTTCCAATGACCGCTATGCAACTGTTAAAGCTTGCCAGATGCTGAGATATGCTGCAGGTAATTTCTATATCAACGATAAACCTACTGGCGCCGTGGTGGGCCAGCAACCCTTTGGTGGATCAAGGCAATCGGGTACCAATGATAAAGCAGGTAGTTATCTGAACCTGCTCAGATGGATATCTACCCGCGCTATCAAGGAGGTATTTGTTACACCGGTTGATTTTCGGTATTCTTACATGAAAGATCAGAACTGCGGGTAAAGCAAAGAATCCCAAAGCAACGGTGTTGTTAAATGGAGCATGAACCCACGGGGTTGTACATCGAAATGAAGAGGATTGGTCTTTGTGTGAAAGAAAATAGCATACTGTCTGCAAAACTTCTTAAGAAAAACAGTGTATTGTAATCAATAAAAACTGTTTTAGGATGTTTGAAAGAGAGAGTCTGTTTGTTTTCACCCAATACAAACCTGGAAGTTTTTCATTGGAAAAAGGAAAAAGGATGATTTTTCCTGTCCTGATTCAATAAAAACATACTCAGCAGGCGCAGATCAATTTTTCGCAAGGGTGTGCGACCCCGTTTTTTATGGATCTCTTCCCAATAAAAATAAGGGTTTTGTAAATTATGTAAAATCATCTGTTTAAAATTCCATTTAAAACAGTATTTTCATTATTTTTGTATGGAATGGAAACACCCTTAAATTAACTTCAAACCAACATTATGACTAAAAATAAAAATACAGAGCAGAAAATATTTGACGCTGCTACAAAACTGTTTATCGAAAAAGGTGTTGATCGAACCAGTGTAAGAGACATTGCCTCCAAGGCAGGAATCAACCTGGCATTGATGAATTATTATTTCAGAAGTAAAGAAAACCTTTTTGATTCTATATTCACCAAACTGGTGGAAGAAAATACCCGGGATCTGATGAGTATTCTTAATTCAGATCTTCCCCTGGAAGAAAAAATTAAACAATATGTGAGTGCATATATTGATATGTTGATTGAAAACCCACTCCTGGTGTCTTTTTTCCTTTCCATCATTCATCGTAGCCGTGAAAAGATCACCGAAATGAAAGTGATAAGCAATCTTTATTCAACTGAAAAGTTTGCCAACCAAATGCTTGAGGAGGAGAAAAAGGGTGTAATTCGAAAAACTGATCCATCACATTTTTTCGTGGACATGATCAGTATGATCACTTTCCCGTTTGCTATCAAACCTTTGATTCTTCATAAAAATGAAATGAACGATAAGGATTTTAATAACTTTATTCAGGACAGGAAAATAACAATTCCGGAGATGCTGATCAAAAGTATTAAGATCTGTGAATAAAAAACAAAAGGACATCACTTAAAAGATGTCCTTTTGTTTTTTATATGATAAAAAAAAGATGGGCAAGCGAACTCGAACTATTATCCTCACCTTATTAAACTGATCACGCCATGTGTATCTCTTTTTTTGCCCTGTCTTGAATAGGTCAATACATAATAATAGGTGCCCTGAGCAAAATTCCCCCCATCCCACCAGTTATTCTCATAGTTATTTTGTTCGAAAACCTTTTTTCCGTGCCGGTTGTATATTACAATGGTATTTTCAGGATAGTATTCGAGGTTTTCTATTTCAAACAAATCGTTGATGCCATCACCATTGGGGGTGAACACATTGGGTATGGTCAAATCGCAATTCTGGGTGGTGAGCGTCTCCTCAAAAATATCAAAGCATCCTGTGATGGTATCGGTAACCCTTACCGAATAGGTTGCAGGTTCTTTGGCCATGATCGTATCATAAATTCTTCCTTCCCATTCTGCCCCTTCAAGCAGCCATTGATAGTTCCAGGTAACTTCATCACCAGCATTAACAGGTTCTACAGTAAATAGTGTTGAATCTTCCTCACAAACAGGAAGTTCCAGTTCTGAGATGATTTCAGCCTCAGGCAGTGGTTGTACGAGTACGGTTACGGTAGTATCCCATATACATCCGAAATTATCGGTTGCTGTAAAGCGAAATGATTTCTCCCCTTCCTCTTCAACGGTTGTGATGGCAGGATTTCCTTCCAGAGGGCTATCATTTTCGTCAAACCATTGTTCTTCAATAATTTCGGGTGTGAAAATGAGTGAATCCGGGTAAAAAGAATCATTGAAAAATAAACTCCAGCCTGTAACATGACCAGAAGTACCTTCTGTATTGTCTTCAACGCTTATTTTCCATGAACCATTTAAGGGACATCCTGAAAGGGATTCCAGAGACTGAACAGGTGTATAGGTTCCCTCGGGCAGGTAAGGCTGGTTGATATAGTAGTCGCCCGCCTGATCCGTATATTCGTGAAACTGGAACGTGGTCTCATTCATGGTGCCAAACTGAGGTGCAACATCAAAACAATATTCGTATCCAATACCAGGGATTGATTCATCGGGGTTTTGGGTAACCGGCTCACCCAGATGCGCTCCGCCTAATCCATGATCTTTGAGAAGTACTGTATTGCCTGAAGGACATTCCAGTTCAAATTGAAGATGCCCGAAGTCTTCGTGTTCAACGCGTATACAAACCTGATCAAAATCCTGCAGATCCATGATGGTTTCTCCCTCTGGAAAAACATCGTAAATAAATGCCGATTCAAAAGGGGTCTGGGGCGAAACAAATGCAACTGTGTCGGAAATGGTTGGAAAACCTGTCCATGTAGAAGGATTTGCAGTTCCGATAAGGGAAAAGGTTTCGCGCGCGCACACGGTATCGGCAGAAGCCTGTGTTGTATTAAAATTGGGTATGGTGGCAACTCTTGGGGTGATGATCGTATCAAAAAAACAATTGTTCACATCATCGGAAACCGATAGTTGGAAAGGGTAGGCGCCGGGTTCTTCATAATCAATACTCACCTGCTGCGTAGAGAATAACTCACCGTTAAAGTTCCATTCAAATTCGTAATTGCTATCATCACCCTGAGGGTCTCCTCCTAAGTATTCAGGAACCGCTTCCATTGCGAGGGTCTGGAAACCGGGGCAAAGGTCGAATGATTCGCTTTCGTTTTCGGGTATTACGGAAACCCTGAATGATTCACACAACTCAAAACATTCTATTTCTGCCCACCATCCCCTTGCTGTATCTGATGGAGATGAATTGAATCTGAAATGCAACGACTCTCCCTGTGCCCATATTTCCTGTCCTTCCAGTTCATTGCCTGTAGCGTTAAAAAGAAGGGGTGCAGAGTCGTTTTCGCCATCATAAACTTCGAGAAAATCACCATTACCCAATTCAAAAAAACGAAAGGTCACTTTGATATAACGATCATTTTCCGGGACGGAAGGCACGCTGATGGTGGTGGAGAAATTCTCATTCGCCTGGTAGGTTGTTAAAGTGTCTCCGCCACTATCTGTAAAAAAACCATCACAGGATTCAATGATCTGGTTGTTATTTTCATCAATAGGGAAAATTGTTTGTGCGTTTACACCGACAAAAAAGAAAACGCTTATCAAAGCAAGGAAAAAATATCTGTTCATGCAACAAAATTAATGATTTCGATATACACTTTGTATGTTTGCCTAAAATTTAGGATCGATCTTTTTTAATTATACGCCTGAATCTTCATAAAACATATCTTCTGCTGAAATTCCCGGAACATCTGTGTTTGCATTTGAGATGATCAGCATCTGTTTGGTTGCAGGCACTTATTAGGATACGCACAAATGATGTGTTTATTTTATAAAGATGGTGTAAAGGAATAGAAAGACAACGTTATTTCCTTCATCTGGTTATGAGAGAGCCCGCCAATACACTGACTGCATGTTTTACCATGGCGCGAAATCTAATCATGTGCGTGTACTTCGACATGCTCAGTAGAACTGTGTCAAAATTTTTGTCATGCCTCGGTTCTAATGCTTGATATCCTGGTTTGGAAGGTTTTTCAGACGAGTGTTTAGGGGATTTTGAATGGTTTTTTTGTTGAAGAAGCAAACTACAGTAAAGAGTCATTATTTCTTAAAATACAATCCTTTCATGATTTTGCTATCAAACTTGTTTCCGGCAGGCAGATAAGAGATGTTTTCATGAGCACCTATCAAAAGCATTCCATCGTTGAATAAACTTTCATGGAAGAGTGATATAACTTTGTTTTGCAGATCGGTATTAAAATAGATGATGACGTTGCGGCAAAAGATGAGGTCGAATTTGTAAAAGATACTGCCACTTACAAGGTTGTGGTATTTGAAGTTGACTTTATCTCGCAAAAATTGTTTTATTTTAAAAGTTTTGCTCAGAGGGTCTTGTTCAAAATATTTATCGTAAGAGATGTCTGTGGATTCTTCAAAATTGAGAGGGTTCACCTTTATCACTTTATCAAAATTATCAAAGTAAGTGTGGTGCAATCTGTTGTTGAAAACTCCACTTTTGGCTCTTTGCAGGATATCTGTGTTGATGTCGGTAGCAAATACTTTTGTTTTTTCCAGCAAATCCATTTCGTTGAGCAGAATCAGCATGGAGTAAACTTCTTCTCCGCTGCTGCATCCCGCATGCCAGATGTTGATGTTGGTTTTGTTTTTAAATAGTCCCAAAACATTACGTCTCAGGTTCAACCACACATTGATGTCTCTGAAAAGTTCGGTTGTGTTGACAGTGATGTCGTTAATAACTTTCTGGAAATACTGCGGATTCTCTCTTATTTTTAAGATCAATTCATCCACGCCAGACAGATTGTGACTGACCAACAAATGCTCAATACGCCTTTTAAAAGACATCTCGGCATAATTGGAGAAATCAAAGTCATATGTTTTCTGAAATTCGAGAATGATCTTTAAAATGTCATTTTCGCCGATTTCTACCTTTACGGGCATTGATCAATCATTTTACTGAGTACTGAATGGATTGCATTTTTCAATCTTATCGTGAGGCAAGTTAACAAATTATTATTTCTGAAAAATCTGTTTTTCACTTAATTTTACCATTTTCCTGTTTATTCCGAAATTACAAAATCAAGAGTGTATTATCTTCCATAAAACAGTTTTTTGCTAAGACAAAATGATGTTAGCAGGTGTTTTACACTTTTTGGTTTTTATATTTTAACCTTCATGACCGGGTTTTCATCCAAAAAGTTGGTGGAAATGATTGCTGCAACAGGGCAGCTATATACCTGTTGCCATTCATACGGCATTACAATTTTTCCAGAATTGATTATATGTTTCTGTCCAAAATCCAGTTACCTGGTTTTCATTGTTTGTTTTTTTGCAGAGTTTTTACCGATGGTCAGGTGTATTTCCGACAAATGTCGTCTGCTGATTGATTTGGAGTTGGGAAAGTTAAAAAATACCCGGTCTGTTTTTTTCAGACCGACAAGGAAAAGAATACGCGGTTCACAGATTATCAGAAAACAACTGTCTTATTTTTCCTGTTCCTCATCTCCGGAAGGAAAAAAATCGCCCGGGTTTTTGGGATTGATGTCATTGGGTGATGCTTCCGGGTTTTGCCTTTTGGTATTACCTTTTAGTTTTTTCATTTCCGGCAGGGGTAAAATAATATGATCAAACAAAAATCCTGCAATTTCTTCTTCTAATTTATAAAATGCTGATCTTTCTCCGGTTTCAAAGGGTTTAGCGCTTCCGTTTGTCATAAAGATAAATCCAAAATCGGGGTTTTCATGAAAATACATATCAGAGATCAATCCGTAGGCTTCACCCGCATGGCCTTTAAGACTTTGGTCTGGCAACATATTGTCGCCCAGTTCAAGGTTATTTACCAAATGAATTCCCAGCCCCCACGAATTGAAAAGGTTATAGTAATTGTTGCCATTCATACCGTTGTATTGCCATTGCACCTGATACATTTCCTCCAGGGTTTCCGGTTCTACAATTTGTATGTTTTTATATTTGCCTTCGTTCATCAGCACAATGAGTATTTTTGACAGGTCTCTGGCGCTGATTCTAAGCCCACCCTGAGGTCCAAAAATTAACCCGTTTGTTCCAGGTTTATAAGGATGGTATTTAACCTGGTCGGGCAGCCCGTAAGGATAGTAATCTGCCTGAGGCGTCCACCTGCCTTTGGGTTTCCGGTACAATACTGCCAGGTTAGAAGGATTTTTCAAGTCCCCAACATGAAAACTACCTCTAATTTTCAAGGTGTCCAATATATTCTCTTTCACAAATCTGTCAAACCGGGTTTGCGATATCTTTTCGATGAGGGTGCCCAGAATGCCATAACCCAGGTTGCTGTATGTGAAATACTCGCCGGGCATCTCTTTGATCCATACATTGTCACCATAAAACTGACTTCCGGGGGTAATGAGTTCCCTTATATGGGGAGGAGTAGGATTACCATATGTTTTGGATAAAAAATCGTTGTAGGCGTTCCCGTCTTTTAGTGTTGAAGTGTGTGACAGCAGCATCCGGGGAGTTATGATCTGATCGGGGTTATGAGGATTTCTGACAGGATAACCCAGCAATTCTGATATGTCGTCATCCAATGAAACCAATCCTTTTTCCACCAATTGCATAAAAGCAAGTGCTGTTACGGTTTTAGAGATGGAAGCCACGCGATAAAGTGTAGAATCATGCACAGGAGTTTTCTTTTCCAAACTGGATAATCCATGATAGGATTCAAATATGATGCTATCTTTATAAACTACAGCAACTGACATGCCTACGAGTTGATGATCCTCAAAGATCTTTTCCAGTTCATCGGGTATCTCTTGCTCTGAAATGGTTGCCGATAATAATGTCATGGGGAGAATAAACAAAATAAGCGTGATGTATTTGATGAATTTATCCATTTTGAAGGATTTTTAAAAGGTTTTGTCTGGTTTTTTGATACCTGACTTTAAAAGTTGGATACGGAATAATGGAGATAAAGGTTCTAAAAATACCTCAAATATTCTTTTGTGATCTTATTGGCATTGGTTTTTTTAACTTGCTCATAAAGTTTGTTTTATCAAAATGATCTCTTGTTTTTTCATGATGAACCGAAAAAACAAACCAGTCCTTCTGTCCAGGGTAGATCATCCGAAAACTCATTTTCTGTAAATTGACCTCTTCGGACTTCGGCTGGCGAAAATAATGTGCTTTTAATTATTTGAATATGAGTACATAAAATTAGTATCCTTCCTTGTAAATAGTGCTTGCAAGAAAACGCCAATTGCTGCGTTGGGCTCGCCTTCAAAACAGTCATCCCGTTATTTTTAACGGGACTCCTGTTTTT
>CAYMLS010000184.1:0-10377 GCA_964390665.1 uncultured Bacteroidales bacterium
CTTCCCAAAATTGCGTTTATTATTTTTAATATTTCAGATGATCTCATTTCTTTGGTGAAGTTTCTTTACGCAAAGTTTAGCAGGAATGAAAAGTTGTTGCACAAGAAAAAATCTGTTTTGCTTTTATCCGGGATCATTTTCTCTGTAATTGTTTTTATATGGGTATTTTATGGTATTACTTACGGACGATTTCATTATAAAGTAACTCCGGTGGAAGTGAAGATCCCGGATTTGCCCCATTCATTTGATGGATTTCGGATTGTCCATATTTCCGATACACACTTTGGTAGTTTTGCCCGTATACGTCCTGTCAACCGGGCAATAAAGATGATCAGGGAAATTCCTCATGATGTGATGGTTTTTACAGGCGATATGGTGAATAATGAGGCCGTGGAAGCGGAAAAATTTATTGAACTGTTCCGGCAGGTTCATTCTCCCTTCGGAAAATATTCTATTCTTGGAAATCATGATATGGGGGATTACCGCAGATGGTATACCATTGAGGAAAAAATGGCCAATCTTGAGCAACTGGAAGATATTCAGGAACAAATGGGATTTGTCTTGTTAAGAAACGAACATGTTTTTGTTGAAAAGGATGGAGATTCACTCATGATCGCCGGAGTTGATAACTGGGGGGTGCCCCCTTTCGGACAATACGGCGACCTGAAAGAAGCATTGGGAGAAAATGCCGGCTTTTCACCAACCATATTCCTTTCTCATGATCCCTCGCACTGGAAACAGGAGGTTGTACCCGAGACAGATATTTCTCTGACCCTCTCCGGACATACCCATGGAATGCAGGCAGGTATTACAACCCCGTTTTTCAGCTGGAGTCCGGTTTCCATCAAATATAAGGAATGGGGTGGGTTGTACTCCTTCGATGACCAATTTCTTTATGTAAACAGAGGGTTTGGTTTTATTGGTTTTCCTGGTCGCATGGGGATGAGACCGGAAATAACCGTGATAACATTGCTTCATGATAGGAAAGAATGATAGTGCTCAAATGATTTATCCCCTGTTTACCAAAAATTTTTGTACGTTTGTGCCCCAATAATTGATTATGGCAAATCCGGTAAAAATAAAAAATAAAAAAGCATCTTTTGAATACTTTCTGCTCGATAAGTACCTTGCAGGCCTTGTGCTTACCGGTACGGAGATCAAATCTCTCAGAGGTGGAAAAGCTAGTATTAATGAAGCATACTGTGCTTTTGAGGGTGATGAACTTTTTGTAAGGAATATGCACATAGCAGAATATAAATATGGTACTTATAATAATCATGAACCCAAAAGAGACCGTAAACTTTTACTTACACGACGGGAATTAAATAAACTACAGTCGAAACTAAACGAAAAGGGTTTAACGCTTATTCCCACATTTCTATTTATCAATGAAAGAGGACTGGCAAAAATTGAGATTGCGCTGGCAAAGGGAAAAAAACTATACGATAAGCGCGAAACGCTTAAGCAGAAAGATACCAAAAGGGATTTGGAACGAAGCGGGTTTTAGTAGTTCTTCCATCATACCGTTTTTTTGTTCTCCTCAACTTCGATCACCATCCTTTGAATCTTTTTTGCTCTTTTCTTTATAGGAATAATAATACTTTATTGGTTGTTCGTTTTCATCTGCCTGCGTTGGTTTTTCCTTTTGGTTTTCTGAGGGTGGTTTATCAAAAACAGCATTGCCCTGCATCCAGTAAGGAGGTTCATCGGGGTTTATGAGTTCTTCATCATCCTCTTCTTCAAGTTCCCAGGAATATTTTTTTCTTTGAGGACCCTTTTCTTTATAAAAAAGCGCCAGCACAACCCCTGACAGTAGCCCCATCAGATGACCCTCCCACGACATTCTTTCCCGCAAGGGAAATATTCCCCAAACCATGCTTCCGTATAAAAATGCAATTAAAAGAGACAATGCCATTAACCGGGGATGATCGCGAACAACACCACTTACAAAAAGAAATGCCGCCCAGCTATATATGATGCCGCTGGCGCCGATATGATAGGATTCACGGGCGAAGACCCAAACCCAGAGACCACTCATGATCCACGAAAAAATGGTGATCTTTATGCCCAACTGCCGGTAAAAGTAAAACAATGCTGTACCCAGTATCAGTAAAGGAAATGTATTGGATATCAAATGCTCATAGCTTCCGTGTATGAATGGTGAAAAAAGAACCCCTTTCAATCCTTCCCAATGCAAAGGGTAAATTCCCCATGTGTGAAAATCATAAGGAAGGGCACTTTCTGCGATCTTGATGATCCACATGATGGTGATCAATACAATGGGGTACAATGATGCAAGAATCAGGTTGTTGAGGTCTTTTTTCATATGTATGTTATTTTGTTAAATGTGTCAGATGCCTGTCGCGTTTTTTCAACGAGAGAGTTCGCCAATAGTCTGACTGCATGTTTTACCATGCCGGGAAATCTACTCATCCGCGTGTGTGTCAATAGTATTTTGAATAGATATTACATTATTCAAGTTTTACCGGACCATACTGTAATTGTATAAAAAAATTATACACAAAGTTGTTGATAATTTTTGGTATAGTTTTTCGTATTACTAAAAGTAATTTTTTATACTGAAATACGGGATGATAAACATCCTGATTTTTGATCTGGTGTTCTTTTTTCGGAGAAAATAACCCAAAATGATTGAAATTTTATTTTTTTTGCCCAAAAACAGTTCATAATCATATGATTTCTCTACTTTTGTTTCTTGCTTTTTTTAAGACGTTCGTAGATCATGTAAAACATTCGTCGTAATTGTCATGTTTTACAATGGTAGTTGTTTTATCCGGCAAATCTTATTATAATCCTTATTTTACTAAATGTTTTTTACAATGATATGTATTAAAAAAATTCGTAATGTAGCAATGTTGAGTTTGGCAATGCTACTTCCGGTAACCATTTTGCCTGCGCAAACCAGTGCTGAATCAGCTGAGAAATTTATTCGTGCCATGCGCATCATCGATTTTGCCTATGTTGAGCCTGTAAATGATGAAGATCTTGTGGAAGATGCCATCAGGGGCATGCTAAAGGAACTCGATCCGCATTCAGTATATCTTTCTGCCGAAGAGTTGAAAGAAGCCAATGAACCCCTGCAGGGTAGTTTTGATGGAATAGGTGTGCAGTTTAATATCATCAATGATACGATCGTGGTCGTTTCTCCTGTTCCGGGTGGCCCCAGTGAAAAGGTCGGTATTTTACCCGGTGATAAAATTGTAACCATTGATGGTGAAAAATCTACCGGAAGTAAAGTAACCAATAATTTTGTGATGGAAAGACTTCGCGGTGAGCGGGGTACCAAAGTAAGGGTGGGTATTCACCGTCGGACGGTTGATGATATTCTGAAATTTACCATTACACGCGACAAAATACCTATCAACTCCCTTGATGCTGCTTTTATGGCTACACCAGAGATCGGTTATATTAAAATCAACAGATTTTCTCGTACCACCATGAATGAATTCAATGAAGCTTTAGAGGATCTGCTTGGGCAGGGAATGTTGCATCTTATTCTGGACCTTAACTATAATTCAGGTGGGTTTTTAGACGTAGCGATTGATCTTACCGATCATTTTCTGGAAAGCAATAAACTGATTGTTTATACCGAGGGTAATGCCAGCCCTACACAGAAATTTAACTCTACCAGCCGCGGCAATTTTAAAGCAGGCAAACTTGTCGTTCTGATCAATGAAGGAAGTGCCTCAGCAAGTGAAATTGTTTCAGGAGCTATTCAGGACTGGGACAGAGGTTTGCTCATTGGCAGAAGGTCTTTTGGAAAAGGTCTTGTTCAACGACCTTTTGAATTGCCTGATGGCAGTGCCTTGCGACTTACCACAGCAAGGTACCACACGCCAACCGGCAGAAGTATTCAGAAACCCTACGATGAAGGGAAAGAGCAATATTATCAGGATTTGAGCGAAAGATTGAGAACCGGAGAATTGGTGAATGTTGATAATGTTACTTTTCCCGATTCACTGAAATATACTACCAAAGTTAATCAACGCGAGGTTTATGGCGGCGGTGGCATTATGCCCGATTTTTATATTCCGCTGGACACCACCAGTGTTTCTGATTACTACGGCAAATTATTACGCTCGGGTGCCATCAATACTTTCAGTATTGAGTATACCAATGAAAACAGGAAACAACTTAGCTCAAAATACGACAATGTAGATGAGTTCATGCAGGATTTTCAGATAACCGATGATATAATGGAAAAATTGCAGGAGCACGCCCATAATCAGGGGATCGAAAAAGAAAACGGCGATAAAGATGATAGCAAAGATATCCGTATTCAACTGAAATCACTGATTGCAAGAAGTTTGTGGGATTTCAGTGCTTTTATCCAACTGCGTATGCAGGATGATGAAGCCTATCTTAAAGCAATTGAGATCATTGAAAACGGAACTTTTGATGAGATGAATATTAAATATAAGAATTAACGAAGATTGAATCAAGCGATATCCTTATGAATATTACCATCATCATTATCATCATAACGGCATTGACTTCATTTTTGGCGTTCAACAATCCGGAAACCTTTTACAAAATGAAATTTAATGCCTATCTGGTGCACCATAATAAACAATGGTACCGCTTTTTCACCTACGGTCTGGTGCATGCCGACTGGATGCATCTTTTTGTAAACATGTTTGTCCTTTGGTCTTTCGGAACCATGGTTGAAGAGTTGTTTGCCAGCTATTTTGGAAGTCTTTCCTCCTTGTATTATCTGATCTTGTTCGTGGGTGGAATTGCTTTCTCTACTTTGCCTGCATATGGTAAACACAAGAACCATGATTTTTACAATGCCGTGGGGGCAAGCGGAGCAGTTTCGGCGGTTCTTTTCTCAAGCATAATTATGTATCCCGAGGGGACTGTTGTTTTTATCTTTTTTCCCGTTCCCATTCCTGCCTGGATCTTTGGTATCCTTTATCTTGTTTATTCGGCGTATATGGCCAAAAAAGGTAGTGATAACATCGGGCACGACGCGCACTTTTGGGGTGCAGTTTTCGGATTGGCATTTACCATTCTGCTTCGCCCTGCTTTTGTTACTGAGTTTCTGCAAAATATCTTTTAAATCAAATGATCTGAATGATCGATTATTTTTTTATTAAATTGTAAGCGCTTTTTGAATGCCGGTCGTATTTTACTTCCGGCATTTTGTTGTCATTTATTTCTAATAGACCTGTGTTTATGGGTATGGTGAATTATGTTTACTGGAATGGAAATTTTACTGAAAGAGATCAACTGAAAATTGACCCTTCAAACCGTGCATTTCGATATGGCGACGGTTTTTTTGAAACCATCAGATGTGCCCTTGGTAAACCCTTGTGGATGAATTACCATTTCGGAAGGATCATCAAAAGCATAGATCTGTTATGGTTGAAAATAAAATATTTCTCGGATGTCAATAGTCTGGAACAGATCATTGTCCGGCTACTGGAATTAAATCATCTTCAGGAAGGTGCCCGCCTGCGCATTTCTTTTTTCAGAGATGCATCCGGAAACTATAAACCCAACAAAAATGATCTCGGAGTTTTGATGGAAACTTTCCCGCTTGACCAAACATATTATACCTCAGAAAAAACGGGATTGATGGCAGGGGTGTTTTCTGATATGACCAAGAATGCTGATTCCTTAAGTCATGTGAAAACCTCCAGTGCACTGTTGTATGTTTTGGCTTCTCTTTATGCCGAACGCATGGGATGGGATGATTGTTTGTTACTGAATGAATCAGGTTTTGTTGCAGAAGCTACGAGCTCGAATGTTTTTATGGTTAAAAACAATCAATTATTTACACCTGATCCCGACCAAAATTGTGTTGCGGGCGTTATGCGCAATGTGGTAATCGATATTGCCTCTCAGAATGGCTATAGAGTCAGTGAATGTGCCTTGCATCCCAATGATCTTCTCAAAGCTGATGAACTCTTTTTAACCAATAGTATCAATGGCATACGATGGATAAAAGGGTTGGGAGCGAAAAGATATTTTCATGGAAATGCTGAAAAAATCGTATTTTTAATTAACGAGAAAGTAAAAAATCATCTAAACAGCGAATAAAGAATTTTAAAAATGAAGTTAAGACGAATAAACAGAGCCGTACATCGCGACCTTGGCTATTTTTTCTTTGGCATGTGCATTATTTATGGTATATCGGGTATTGCGCTCAATCACAGACACCACTGGAATCCGAATTTTATTATCAAACAAACAGGGTTTAATGTGGCATTAGATGCTGAAAGTGAAGAGGTGATGGATTGGGTAGAGGCATCTCTGAAAGAAATTAATGAAGAAGGTAGTTATAAAACACACGTGGTAAGTGGCGAAAATATGCGGATCTTCATCAATGGTGGTACCGTAAATGTGAATATTGCCACGGGTGAAGGGGTGCTTGAAACGGTGAGGAAACGACCTGTTTTTAATGAGATCAACTTCTTACATTACAATACGCCGCGAAAGTTATGGACCTGGTTTTCTGACTTATTTGCTGTTGGTTTGATCATTCTTGCGATCACTGGATTATTTGTGCTGAAAGGTAAAAATGGTTTTCAGAAAAGAGGTGTGTATTTTGTATCCATCGGCATACTGATTCCTGTTCTGCTTCTTTATTTTTACTTATCGGTTTGACAATGGTTACTCTTGTTTATGTTTGAAGGAACAGATCAGTACCCGCCCAAAAGATGATGATGAGCAGATTTTACGAATTTTAAATTGGAAAAATACTTGATATTCAGTTGGTTGATAAGGTAGTTTTTTCATGGGTCTACCTAAAAAAAGATTTAAGGGCGAACTCATAGAGATCGCCTGATGAATTCCGGAGTGATGTCAAACTTCTGATTTTTATTTATTTCAGGCACTTCTAAATAACCTGAATTTTTCAAATCTTACCATACCATATTTCTTATATCTTTTGCCTGGGAGCAATCATGTTTTCAGGTTTCAGGATGTCATCAAGTTCCTCCTTAGACAATAAATTTTTGGCAAGTATCAGATCATAAACACCTCTGTTTGTCTCCATGGCTTCTTTGGCCAATACAGTGCAGGTGTCGTATCCCAGGATGGGATTTAAAGCAGTAATGAGACCAATGCTGTTTGTAACCATGTTTCGGCAATGTTCCTTATTTGCCGTAATTCCTGATATACAACGATGTTGTAATATCGTCATACCATTTTTAAGCATTTCTATAGATTCAAATAAACTTTGCACGATGATCGGCTCCATTACATTGAGTTCGAGTTGTCCTGCCTCTGCTGCGAGTGTTACGGTAAGGTCATTGCCAATTACCTTAAATGCAATTTGATTGACCACTTCGGGAATCACAGGGTTTACTTTGCCCGGCATAATCGATGAGCCTGGTTGCATAGGAGGGAGGTTGATCTCATTAAGACCGGCCCTGGGTCCTGAAGATAAAAGACGAAGATCGTTACAGATTTTGGAAAGTTTTACTGCCAGACGTTTTACAGTTGCCGAATACATGACAAAAGCGCCTGTATCCTGGGTGGATTCAACAAGGTTGGCCGCCAGTTTTAAATCTTTTCCTGTGATGCGCCTGAGGTGTTCTAAAACTCTTCTGCTATATTCGGGGTGGGTATTGATACCAGTACCAATGGCGGTGCCTCCCATGTTTATATCACACATGAGACTGGCATTGGCATTCAGTCTGGAAGTCTCTTCCTCAAGCGTAGATACGTAGGCACCAAAAGTTTGACCCAAAGTCATGGGCACAGCATCCTGTAGTTGTGTTCTGCCCATTTTTATCACATCAGCAAATTCTTTTTCTTTTACCTTGAATTGCTGGATGAGCGAACGGAGTACTTCTATAAGTTTTTGGTTGCTTGCAAGCAAAGCTATCTTAACTGCTGTGGGGTATGCATCGTTGGTAGATTGTGAAAGGTTAACATGACTGTTGGGATGACAATACTGGTACTGACCTTTCTCATGACCCATTACCTCGAGAGCACGATTGGCAATTACTTCATTGGCATTCATATTGGTGGAGGTTCCTGCTCCACCCTGTATCATGTCAATAACAAAATGATGGAAAAATTTTCCGTTCATAATTTCATGACAAGCTCTTACGATGGCATTGGTAACCTGAGTATCCAGCAAACCCAGTTCGTGATTTGCACGCGCTGCAGCCATTTTTACAGAAGCGAGTGCAATGATCATCTCGGGAAAAAAATTGAGGGTAATACCACTGATGGTAAAATTTTCTATACCCCGCATGGTTTGAATACCATAGTATACTTCGTTGGGCACTTCTCTTTCTCCCAAAAGATCGTGCTCGGTGCGGGTTCTTCCCGACTCATATTGTGCCCCTACGTTGATCACCTTTGAATTGCTTTGGCGCATCCTTCTTGAAATGACCTTGGATATCTGCCTGAAAATTTTAAGGGCTACACTGGTCTGTTGATCAAATAGTTTGCTGAATCCTTCACCGGAGATGCAATAGGTAAGCGAGGGTTTAAGTGTTCGTGCACTGGTAGAATGGGGCGTGTCGGCCATAATACTTCCTTCGCCAAGAAAGTCGTACTTGCCGAAAAAAGTCAATCGTTTCTCCTCTCCAAACGGGGTTTTCTTAAATAACTCTACCTCCCCTTCAAAGATGATATATAAGAATTTGTTGCGGGGGCTGTTTTCTTCAAAAAGATATTCCCGCTCCTTAAACCTCTTTTCTGTAAGCGAGTCGAGTATGATCGCCATTTCGTTTTCTTCCAGTTCACGAAATATCTCTACCCGTTTTAAAAATTTCAGGATGGATTCTTTATTCATCTGTTTATAATTTTATTAAATAGGTTCTCGTTTTTTCCAACGAGAGAGCTCGCCAAAACGCTGACTGCATGCTTTACCATGCCACGCATTATAATCATGCGCGTGTGTGTCGAAATTTTTGTCATGCTCGGTTCATTGGTTGTGTTTTGATTCAAAGGATACATAAGGTTTAAAAAAAAACAACGCCACTTTTGCTGACAGGAAAATTTAATTTTAAAACGGAAGGGGATCTCCTTCTTCACTGTCGTTGCTTGCCGACCATCCGGTATCCGGAGGAGTTTCGCCCGAAAAGGGCGGGGGATCATTGGATGGTGGCGGAGTAGTATCAGCACCCAATGCCTCAACCCTCCATATTTTTACGTCTGTAAACCAATTGCCATTGTACTCCCTGCTTTCTATGTTTATCGAAGCTTTGGCACGGTTTCCGGGCTGTAAACCTGAAATATCTACTTTATCATTCCAGTTTATCAAACAAACTTTTTTAGGATATGCATCCTCTGTTTCCAGAATAATTTCCTGTTTTTTCCATGGTCCCCTGGCTGATTGACCTGTTTTGGGTTCCAGTACTTCTACTATTTTTCCTTCTATTTCCATAGCGACTTACGTTATGTTTTAATGATTTGATTTTTTTAAAAGTATGATTCCTTTTTTACGCTGGTGCAACTGTAAAAATGAAATTGGTTTGCGAATATAGGCATTTAAAAGGGAAAATGATAATATTCATTAAAGGTTAAAAATATATAAATGAAAGAATGTGTTGCTTTGTGTCTGATAACCAGAATGTTGTTTATTGTACTAAAAATCAGAACTTTATGATTCCCGTAGATGGACACATGTATGCTAAAAGTGTAAAATAAATCTGTTTTACCCTGATAAAATGATCAGTTGTCGACTAAAAGTATTGTTTGGAAATAAAAAATGTTTACCTTAGCGTGTTTTTTGGTTGTTATTTATAATCGTTTAGTTATGTTTAATAAAGTCTTAGTATTATTGATTGTTGCCCTGTATTTTACAGCTCATCTTTATGGTAGTATGCAGGTTGTTGAGGGTATTTCATCAAATCCACAGGTTGAATCTGATTTTTCTTCTTCAAAAACGCAAATTTCATTGGCACCGGCTAATGATGGAAAACAATTGGAAGAAACCGAAAAATCGTATGTGAATCAGTTTTTTTCACCTGTTATTAATGTTATACATTTCTTATTGTTTTTAGGACTTGTGTTGTTATACATTAGAAGTAGGAAACTGAAAAGAAGATTGCATCGTACCCGCTCAAAACTTCATAATCAGTCTGTTAGATTTAATCATCGATTAGACCATTTGACTTTGGAACAAAAGGAATTGAAAAAAATTATTAAAGAGTATTCCGAGATACAATACTGAGGGTGGATTTAAGTATATTACAGAAACTTAAATTCCAATCTTATGAATAAAATCATCTTCCCGTTATTTTTAACCCTGGTTACTTTCACGGCATTATTTTCACAAAATCGCAATGATGATCAATCTGATCTAACTGATTTTGATGGGTATTCCAATGCCCAATATGCCGCTTTTTTAGAAAAGGATGGTTGGCCTGTGGAAACCCTGAATACAGG
>CAYMLS010000185.1:0-4921 GCA_964390665.1 uncultured Bacteroidales bacterium
CCTTTGGTCAGCAAATTCATGGAAAACCCTGGTATCGGGGTTATTTCACCCAAAATTTATTTCCATCACACCCCTGGTATGCTGCAATTTACAGGCATTTCCAAAATCAATACCTACACCACGCGAAGTAAGGGATGGGGTCATAGCAAAATGGATACAGGGCAGTTTGATCAGGACACTGAAACCTACTTCACACACGGTGCCGCCATGATGGTACCCCGCCATGTGATAAAAAAGGTGGGAATGATGGCACCCGTATTTTTCCTCTACTATGAAGAGATGGATTGGGTGCAGCGCATCCGTGATTCCGGATACCAGGCGTGGTACGTCCATAATTCAGTGGTCTGCCACAAGGAGTCCATCTCCACCGGAAAACAAAGTCCGCTAAAGATCTATTACATCAATCGCGCACGCATCATTTATTTACGCCGCAATACAAAAGGATTCAGTTTGTTTTTGGCGCTTGCCTTCCAATTCATCGTATCAGTCCCCAAAAATCTTATTGCTTTTATGATGAAAGGCCGGTCGGATCTTTTGAAGGCATACGCCAAAGCAGTAGGGTGGAACATAAAAAACTTCGGAAACAAAACGATATTCTTCAACCCGGAATTAAAAAAATAACCAGCATGATCATAGGCATAGAAGCACAACGCATTTTCAGGAAAAAAAAGCATGGAATGGACATGGTGGCACTCGAACTCATCCGCAACCTGCAAAAGATCGATACCGAAAACCTGTATTACATCTTTGTAAAACCCGATGAAGACAGTGCCTGCCTTGAAGAGACCCCTAATTTTACCATTGTGGAACTGGGCGGTGGCCCCTACCCCTCCTGGGAGCAGATCGCTTTGCCACGGGCTGCCGAAAAATACAACTGCGACATCCTGCATTGCACCAGCAATACCGCTCCGGTAAAAGGCAAAACACCGCTGATCACTACCGTTCATGATATCATTTACATGGAAAGTGTGAGTTTGATGAAAAAAGGGGGTACAATGTATCAGAAATTTGGCAATATGTACCGCCGCTATGTGGTTCCACCGGTGATCAGACGAAGCAGGAAGTTGATCACCGTTTCAGAGTTTGAGAAAAAACGTATTGCGAAGTTCTTTAACCTGAAGGATGATAAACTGGTGGCGGTTTACAACGGGGTAGGCAGACACTTTGCTCCGGTGACCGATAATACCGCTCTCAACAAAGCAAAAGAAGAATACGAACTGCCGGAAAATTTCATGTTTTTCCTGGGAAATACCGATCCCAAGAAGAACACGCCCAATGTGTTAAAGGCATTTGCCCTTTTCAACCAGCGTTCTTCTGTCCCCTACAAACTTGTCATGCTTGATTATGATGAAACAGCGCTGATGGTAATTTTGCGGGATATTGGCCACCCTGAAATCAGGAAGGATATCCACCTCACGGGGTATGTTCCCAACACGCAGATGCCGGCGATCATCAGTCTGGCAAAGGTATTCCTGTACCCTTCCAAACGTGAGAGTTTTGGCATACCCATCCTGGAAGGAATGGCATGTGGAGTGCCGGTTATCACGTCCAACACATCGAGCATGCCCGAAGTAGCAGGAGGTGCTGCATTGCTTGTAAACCCCGAAGACCCGGAAGAGATCGCCCAAAATATTGTCAAAATTCTGAATGATGATGAGTTCAGGCGTTCACTCGTAAAAAAGGGACTGGAACGTTCCAGGCATTTTTCGTGGGAGAACATGGCAAAAAGTGTTTTGGAATTATACAAAGAAATTGGTAAACCTGTTTAAAATAGCATAAATATGGATATTTTCTTACAAATAACAATAATACTACTGACCATTGTGGCGGGTTATTTCGCTTTGTCGGCGTTGTACTTTTTCGTTTTCTCGGCAGCATACCACCTTTACCGCGAAAAACGGGTGAAGGATCCCCAAAAGGAAAAATATAACATTGCCGTATTGCTTCCTTCTTATAAAGAAGATGCGGTAATCCTCGATTCGGCAAGGGAAGCACTGGCACATCAGTCAAAACTGGCCACCCTGCAAACCTGGGTGATCGCCGACAAATTGCAACCCGACACCATCACAGAATTGCGTAATATGGGTGCCAACGTGGTGGAAGTGAAGTTTGAGAAAAGCACCAAGAGCAAATCGCTCAACCAGGCCATGAAGCAATTACCCGAAAACACCGATCATGTTATCGTGCTGGATGCCGATAACGTGATGCAACCAGGGTTCGTGGATGAGATCATGATGCGCATGCAGCAAGGCTTCAGGATTGTACAGGGACATCGCACATCCAAAAACAACAACACCTCCATGGCGGTACTCGATAGTATCAGCGAAGAGGTGAACAACAGCATTTTCCGAATGGGGCACAGGGTTTTGGGACTGTCTGCTTCGCTTATCGGGTCAGGTTTTGTATGTGAGTATGCACCACTTTTTAAAAAGTTAATGGAAATTGCCACCGCGGTGGGGGGGTTCGATAAAGAAATGGAGGTGAACCTGCTGGAAAGAAATATACGGATCGGGTATGCCCGCAAAGCCATTGTTTTAGATGAAAAAGTGCAACAATCGGAGGTTTTTGTCAATCAACGACGACGCTGGTTGTCGGCTCAGTTGGTCTATTTCCGGAAAAACCTGCTGAAATCACTGCGATTATTGATCACCAGGGGCAACATCGACTTTTTTGATAAGGTACTTCAGTTTATCCTGCCCCCACGCATGATCGCCCTGGGTGTGAGTGTGATCTTTTTTGTGGTTTTCATAGCGGTCTATTTGCTCGGATTTACAGGTTTTCAGTTATTTACATTTTCCTGGATAGCCATACTGCTGACAAATATCCTGGCCATTCTTTTATCCATCCCGGTTGTTCTGTACAACAAGAAAATGTTTAAAGCGCTGCTGTCACTGCCATCCGGATTCGTTTACATGGCATTGGCGCTGTTTAAAACCAAAGGGGCAAATAAATCTTTCATCCACACCACACACGGTGTAAAAGAAAATAAATAAACAACAGATTCTCATACAATCCGCTACCATTATGAAAACCATCGAAATCATATTCTGGATCAGTATCTTTTTGATTTTCTATACCTACATCGGGTACGGGATCGTGCTGTATTTTTTGGTGCTGTTGAAACGGGTATTCAGGGGACGGAAAAAACAGCAGGTGCAGAATTATGAACCGGAGGTTACCCTGCTGGTTGCTGCCTATAACGAAAAAGATTATGTGGATGCCAAAATACGCAACAGCAAGTCGTTAAACTATCCCCCGGAAAAGGTACATCACGTTTGGGTTACAGATGGTTCTGATGACGGCACACCCGAAGTGTTGGAGGCATACCCGGATGTTACCGTGTTGCACCAACCCGAAAGAAGGGGAAAAATTGCTGCCATCAACCGCGCCATCTCGCACGTGAAAACACCCATCGTGATCTTTAGCGATGCCAATACTGATCTGGGTGTGGATTCCATACAACTGATCGTGGACATGTTTGCCAATCCTAAGGTGGGATGCGTATCGGGTGAAAAACGGATCAGACAATCAGATTCAGAAGCAGCGGCATCTGCCGGCGAGGGATTATACTGGAAATACGAATCGACCCTGAAAAAATGGGATGCTGAACTCTATTCAGTGGTGGGTGCCGCTGGTGAATTGTTTGCTGTAAGAACCCATCTTTTCAAAGATGTTGAACCTGATACATTACTGGATGACTTTATTATCTCGCTTCGCATTGCCATGCAGGGATACACCATTCAGTACAATCCGGAAGCCTATGCCATAGAAACAGCATCTGCCAATGTGAAGGAGGAATTGAAACGGAAGATCAGGATCGCTGCCGGCGGCATACAGTCTGTTGTTCGCCTGTCTCCCCTGCTCAATGTTTTCAGACATGGAATGCTCAGTTTTCAATACATCTCTCACAGGGTACTTCGCTGGACCATCACCCCATTGATGCTGCTGGTGGCATTGATCAGCAATGCTTTGTTAATCCATGTTCACCCAGTTTATCTTTACCTGATAGCGGCGCAAGGGTTGTTTTATGTCGCGGCATTACTTGGGTGGTACCTTGAAAACAGGAAAATCAAACTGAAGTTACTTTTCGTCCCCTATTACTTTTTCATTATGAATTACGCTGTTTACCTCGGTTTTTTCCGTTACATCAAAAAACAACAAAATGTAAACTGGGAAAGGGCCAAACGGGGTTAGAAAACCTGTTTCTTCATTTCCGAAGTTACAGTCTTTGAAATCGAAGCTTAACAATTACTTTTGATTATCGCATTGACATATAAAAACTTCATTTTCAATACATTAAAAATTATGGTAAGGTAAATGATAGTATCATTATCACGAACAGAAAAATTATTACACCACATCATATTGTAAACTTAAAATTGAGAACAATGAAAATTAAAATGAGAAAAAATCCACAGGTAATTTTCATGCTGATTTCTTTAAGTCTGATTTTTGCAAATACAGCATGTATGAAAGATGAAATAACACCTTCCGGTAACAAGGAAGAAGATGCTACAGGATTTGAAAATATTGAGGTGGCAGAGGATTTTACATGGCGTACTTCCATGGATATCGCCATTGATCTTGACCTGGTTGATACGAACGGGAATCCGGTTGCAGGCAATGCCATGTCCTTCTACACTGAGTATCCCGGTGGTGTGAATCTGCTCAATGGTACTTCAAGGGCAGATGGTAAATTTCTGAAAAAATACACGGTATCATCAGCAAGAGAGAGTATAACGCTGGTTTTTGCAGAACAGGAACCCATCGTTTTGCAATTTACTGATACGGTTATAAACGATTTCCCCGCATTTGCCATCAAAGAAACCGTGGTGGTGGAAAACCCGGGACTGAAAATGGTGGTTCTTGATCCTTCCTCCTACTATCCTTCACAGGATCAGTTTGGAACCCTCATTTTCGA
>CAYMLS010000185.1:4931-10333 GCA_964390665.1 uncultured Bacteroidales bacterium
CAACTGGCCCTATAAAGCGGATTATGATTTTAATGACGTGGTGATCGATTACAATGTGGAAGCGGTTTTCGATGATGATTTCCTGGTGGAAAGAATTGTTATGAAACTCTTTCTGAGGGCATCAGGCGCGGCATACGACAATGCATTTGGAATCTCTTTCCGCTATTCATGGTCCAACGGAGATTATCCACAAATAGGACAGGTTACCGTGAACGGAAATACCATTGCACCTGAAGAAACGGAATATCCTGCCTACATACTTATCCCCAGCATTTCTGAAGCAATGCCAACCTATAACACTTTCATGTCCAACCCCTTCGATGATCCCATCGAATATCTTGTGGAGATAGAGTTTGATGAACCCGTGAGCGAGTGGGATTTGAATTTCCCCATGCAAAATCCATATATCGTAGTAGATCAGGACAAGACGCGCGAGATACACATGCCCTTTGATCCCCCCACATCACTGGCAAGTGCCGACTGGGCAGGAATGGGAGTGGATGCAACAGATGTAAATGCTTTTTACAGTAACCTGAAAGTGGTAGGTGGTTCTTTTACCTATATGACCCAAGACTGGTACCCTTGGGCAATGAACATTTATTTTGAAGATGGCAGCACAGACTTATTCCAGTATCCTACTGAAAGAACAGACATCTCCGAAGCATACAGTTCGTTCCAAAGCTGGGTTGAAAATTGGTCTCCCTGGGATTGGTACTTACCCGAATACCGTCAGGAAAATATGGTTTACACCAAATTACCCGGACTATACGAATAGGTTTGTGATTCTATAAATACCCATCATCTCCCTGATGAAAAAGCAGGACCTCTGTTACAGATGGTTCTGCTTTTTGTTTTGAGGGGAAAAATGAAAAGTGAAGTATTGGGAGTTTAGAGAATGACCTTTTTACTTGGTTCAGGGTTATGAATAAAAAAGGAAAAATCAAGAATTTACACATAAAAACTTGAATCATTGCAACAATCAAACAATACCATCATTCCAAAATCGGAAATTCCCTGTAGATTCTCAGTAAAGTAAGCACTTCCCGTTTTAGGCGGGTTCTGACAAAATTTTTGTGTTCATTATCCATAAGTTCTCCAAGGCCACTTAAAATCCTTTTCTCATTCAAGGTCTCAATCTTTGCAATGCATTTTTGCAGGTAACTGTCCAAGGTCATCTCCATCCTTGTTTCTATTATGGATCTTTGAATGGGAATTCTATTCTTCATCAGAAAATAACAGTCGAAAATATCCCTGTTGGTCAGTACATTTCTATCCAGTAAAGCGCATAATTTGTGTGAAAACATAAAAGACAACGACATCACCTTTATAGGAATACCTAAATAATTTTTCACTTCATAACGATCATTGAAAGTCCGATTCGAAACCTCGATCTTTAAGTTTCTTTGATGTTGACCATAATCGAGCACAATGATAAAACCATAATGTTTCTTTGCTTCATCTTTGATTCTTCCATATTTCAGTACATTTTTTTTAATCTTAGCATAAACTGAATCACTTTCACGGGTGTCAAGTAAATTAAAATCAAGATCTACAGAAAACCGGGGAAGTTGATGAAAAAGCATTAAGGCAGTACCACCCTTAAACCCCAATGATTTGGCAAGAAAAAGATCACTGTAAATATCTTTTAAAAGCTGAACCATTAAAAATTTATGTCTGTTTATATCCATCATATTCTTAAATTAAAGGTAAACGGTTCAACTGTTTATAATTTGATTTATTCGGTTCTCGAATTTTCAACGAGAGAGCTCGCCAACAATATCCACACTGTTTGCTTACATGATACGAATTATGATCATTCACGTGTACCTGGACATGCTCATTAAAACTGTGTCAAAAATTTTTTCATGCTTCGTTCATGTATTTATAATGAAAAGTTTTGACGTATACGTTCTTCAAGGGTAACGGATTGATAAAGGGGCAATAAACTTTTTAACCTCTTTTTATCCATCACCCCGGGATGATCAAGATAAAAATCCTTCTCAAGATAATAATAATCTAAAATTGCCCTTTCTTTTGTTGCTATATTTATCCCATTTGGCAACTGATCTATTCCGAGGGTATTCAGTAAGATTGGTTCTTTTATTTTCCTGTAGTGAATTTCAACTGAATAGACTTGAATCTTCCTGCTTAAGTAGCTTACCACCGTGTAGGCTGCAGTATACTGAAAGATGGCACCCGATTTTTGCAGAACATAATCGAGTGACAAATAGCAGGGGACATATATTTTAGATGCGAGCTCTTCTTTATTGTAATCCGGTTTGGCATAAATACCCTTTCGCAGATTAAGGAGATTTTGTTTGCGTACCTGATAATTGATTTTTTGTTTTAGTTTGGAAGCGTTTTCTTCTTCCATCATGAACGCTAATTCCTTAAATGTAAAAACAGTACGGGAGTCTTTATAAATCTTCAGGATCATATTTGACTCAAAATTCATAAACCAATAGTTTTAATATTTCAAACCTTTAGTTTACGAAATTAAGCATTTATTATTTATCTGTCACCAAATCATTTAAACAATAACATTAATTTGATAAATTCAGGGAAAAACTTTCACGCTCTCTGCGATTGACAGAACTCTCAGTGCCCTTCGTGCCTCTGGTGGTTTATCTCATCACAAAACCATCAGGATATCAAAGAAACAATCCAATAATCTGATTTTGAATGATTCAGGATGTTGAGAAAATAACCTGGTGCAAACACCTTTTATGGATGAGTTGGCGGATAAAAGAAAAGTTACAGGATTTCTGATATGTTTTTCATTGAATATCAGGCATTATAATTAGCACCAACTGGATTCGCCGAACTTACTGTTCATCTTATTATTGGTTAATTAACTTTTCAGAACCAAATCAATCTGAAAAAATAAGATCAGGTTAATTGGAAATCTTTTCAGATATTTGCCATGAAATCAACTTTCAAAACTTTTACCGATGCGCACTATCATTGTTTTTTTCAGGATTGCTCTGCTTTCGACCCTCTTTGCGGGTTGTAACAGCGAAGAACAAAAAACCATCAATCCTCAGCAGATGGTTGATCCACCCATGGAATTCCGTTCCATATCCTTTCAGATCGAACCGGATTCATCCATGATGAAACGTGCAGCCGACCTGGGTTTCAACACCATGATCGTGCATACCGAAGGAAGCACCCGCAACAGACTGGAGCAACTTCGCCAAATGGAGGATGAAAAAGGATACTTTCAATATGCTGCCCAACTGGGTATGAAATCTGGTGTGTGGATGCGGGAAATATCTGATTATGAAGGTGATTTCAACGATCTGACCGTCGATAACCAAGCATACTGGCAAAGTATTGAAGAAAAATACACTTTTTATCTCACCGAACTGCTGCCTGAGATCGATTATCTGGTATTTACACTGGTGGAATCAAAAAAACCCATTGCCGACAGTCCTATTTTGTTTAAAATGGTGGAAACGGTTAACAATGTTTGCAAGCAACATGGCAAAACCATGATCCTTCGTTCTTTTGTTCATGATGTAAATGAACTGGAAGCGGTGAAGGAAAAACTGGATCAGATGCCTGACGACATCATGGTGATGACCAAAAACGTAGAGCAGGACTGGCGCATGCGTGGACCAAACCACCAACTCATCGGCAAAACCGGAAACAAAAAACAAATCATTGAAATGGATGCCGTGGGTGAATACTTTCGGCTTACCTACGTTGCCAACTGCTATACCGACGATTATTTCGAACGATACCAATACTGGCTGGCAAACGGAGCAGATGGGATTGATATTCGCGTATCACGCCATCCCCGTGAGGGCGCATGGTGGGAACCCCTGAAATTCAGACACCTGGTTTTTGCTGAACCCAATGAGGTAATCCTCTGGACACTGGGATACCTTGCTGCCGGATTTTCAACCGATATTGATAAACCCTGGATGGACTTTTGTGAATACTATTTCAACCAGGATGTTGCAGCAGAAATGGAAAGAATACTCCGGGTACAGGGAGAAATGGTAGCAGAAACCATGAACGTGATCAACGAACCCTTTGGCAATGGCAGACTCCAAATACCAGGAGAATGGACCATGAATGGTGAACATTGCAAATGTGGAGAAACAATGGCTGTAGCCTACCCAAACGAGGAAGACATGCTTTACCGCAATCCTTTCCATCACAAAAACAGTCCACACCGATGGCATCCATCGCTGGAGGAGCAATATCACCAAATACGCAAAGGACATCCGCGCATCATCGAACTTACCACAGCAGATATCAAAACCCAAACAACCATTTCAGACTATTCTCTGAAAAGTTTCTACGAACTTAAAGACCAAATGGATCCAAAGGTTTATGAGTTTTACAAATTTAAACTGGAAGAAAACAACTGGTACCTGAGGGTGATGACAGATGTGACGCTTGCATGGCTGAAAGCATCTCAAATGTTGTATTTCCCGGAATCGGATCATAACAAACTGAAAGCAGAAATCAACGCACATCTTGAAAACCTGCAAAAACTACATCAGGAAACCGATCAGAAACTTCAGATAAACTGGTATGGCAAAAAAACAGATGTAACCCGTGGCGAATATCTCGATATTCCGGGGTATATCAGAATGTTTTCCCAATACTGGGAATGGGATGATGATGTGTGATGAAGGATTTTTTGGAGGAGCGGCATTCGATCATGATAGCAAGATCAGACCTGCCTTGCTCAATGAAATGGGAGATCAGGTACAACCCGAAGTTCCGGGTTGGGGTAATAAGGTACGAAAACAGGGTGAACAACGAGTCGGGAAAATACTATGAACCTGTACTCGACTCCATCAACAGTTCCTTTAAAGAAAATTGGCCCAACATGACCGATGAGGAAAAAATGCGTTGAAAATATCAGCGATACATGCAGGATTATCTGGCATGCATCATATCGGTTGACAACAATACGGCCCGCATGTTTGGTTATCCCGATGAAAGTGGATTTGCTGAAAATACCATCGTGATGTATAAATCTGATCAGGGTGTTTATTTCTATCATAAGTTTTTTGTAATCATCTTTATGTATAGACTAGCCAGCAACTCTTCGATTGTTCTCACACCCCAAAACTATTTATCGATTTTGCAGACAAGAGGATTTGCTATGTTGATGTAAACACCATAGTGAATGGAGGCGGTTGGGTAAGTGCTGACCTCAGCAGTGGGTCATGTCAGTCAGTTACTTTACCACAATTAGATTTCCGGGTAGGCACACCGCCTGCTATGGTTCATGGCCCGTATGCCGGGCATCATCAAGTATCCTGTTTGAATGCAGGACAGCAGGCCACGATGCGGGTAGAGCCGAACCCCTTGTCGGTAAATTACTTATGGGTACTACATGGTGAGGGGTTACCAATGATATTAGGCAACCAATCCACGTC
>CAYMLS010000186.1:0-10259 GCA_964390665.1 uncultured Bacteroidales bacterium
GCTTTCTTTATCAAGCACAGATAAAATCGTGGGTTTTCTTGCTGACACTAAATATCTTACTTTTGGGCATCATGAGGGTAAAATATCATATCTGTCTTTGTTATTTTGCTTATAAAAACCCCGATGATCCCACACTGAATCCCAAATGGCAGATATCCCAAATATCCTAAAACCGGCATTTCAAAAATTAAATAGCGATGGACAAAAGGAATGGAATATTCCCATTTGGCAAGGCTGTAATAGTTCCACATTTCCCAGAAAAACCCACAGCAAAGTGCTGCAATGCCAAGTAAAAACAAATCTTTCCAATTGCCGGTTTCTATCTGATTGACAAGGGTTTTCCCTCCGCCAATGGCAACCACCGCAGCAATGATAAGCACCGGAGATAACCACATAAAAGGAAACAAATAACGGGGATACAAATATGTAGCGGATAAAGTAACTATACTTATCAACAGGATGACCCACCAAAGTTTCTTATTAGCAACCAGTTTCAAAGGACTAAAATTCTCTAACCCGGAGCTGATTTGCGGGAATGTTCTTAAAAAAAACCAGGTGCTGATAACAGCAGGAAGTACAGTAGAAAAAGGAATCGTTGCATACATGAAGTAACCAAAATCATCAAGATCACCCAAACCGACATAATACCAATTATTTGTAAACTGATTCAGATACTCATAATACCACCAGAAAACGGCACTAAAGAGAAACAAAAACAGTAAATATTTGGGTGAATGGGTAATCAGGCTGGCGCCAGTGCGCATAAACAGAAAAGCATTGATCAAAACAACATATCCTATCCAGAGAGGTATGAAAGAAAAGATCTGGATATCACTCGCCCAATCAAAACGGGTCCATGCAAGAACCCAGCCTCCAGCCAGCAAAAAAACTCCGATCCAACCCCAACCCGGGAACCTTTTTAAATTTACCCTTTCAACAGAATGGTCAGGTTGACTTTTGAGGATCCTGAAAATAAACGGAGTTAAAACTAAAATCCCAAAGACTACAATAATAAAAAAGAAAACAGGCGAAAATTCTCCGTGATCAACAAATTCTGTTCTTGGCGGTAACTCTATGAAAGATAAAACAGAACCGCCTTCTACCAGAACCCCCAATAACGGTGTTATCAACAAAAGAACTAAGATCAGGACTGCTAAAAATACTTTTCTGCTCATAATCATTGCTTTTTATTGATTCATTAGAAAAAATACAAACCCTCAACCTCAACCTCAACCTCAACCTCAAAAAGCTTTACACAGCCAACGCAAGATCAATTGTAAAACATCCACGACACGCCAAACTTAAACATGCCTGCAGGATGAGGATAATAAGGGATGTCGTAATGCGGTGGGAAATCGGAGATCAACCCCAGCAAGTGCTGATATTTCACAAACAAGCGTGCCCGCTTGATCTTGGCACTCCAAAATACATCAACGAGATATTTCGGACGCATTACACTGGCATTCTGAGCATAAAACTCCCTCACTGCCGGCATAAAAGACATGGCTTTATAACCGGTATTAAAATGAAAATCAATGCCGGCACGGTGGATAAGTGCTCCTTCAAACCAGTTCATCTTTACATAAAAAGAATGATAGCTGATGATGCCGGGAAAACGGTCGAACCGTTCACTGGTGGACTGTTGAAACACCACATGATTTCTCAATCCGAGAATCCGACCCTCCAGATCACTGTAAGCACCCAAACTAAAAAAACTCATGGCAGTACTGTTTTGTACCGGTACAGCCTCATCGCCCATGTAAACAGGATTGTTGAGCAAATAATAATTACCTTCCAGGTCGACCCAGGGCGATCGCAACCGACCGCGAAAATTTACGATCTGCATCTTATCAAAATCATTATCCCACTGAATATAGTTGCCCGAGAACCGGTTGAAAAAATAGGGAGTCTCCATGGAGGAAAACCGCAAGCGTCCTTCGAGACTATACTTTTGATCAGGACGCCCGAAGTGCAGATACGCGCCTGCATGCACATCTTCGTCGTTGTATCCGCCAACAGTAAGGTTGGCATAACCACCAAAGGAAAGCAACCTGTTTTCATCAGATCTCAGTTCGGCTCCCGGCACAAACTGGTTATACGTATCGCTACTGTAATAAAAAAGGGAATTTCCCAACGAATCGGTCAGTTGAGCATCTGAGGGAAAATCAGGTTGTTTTGCCGAATAGAATGAATGCTGAAGATACAGTTTAAAATTAAAAGGGAAATTCCCTCGTCCGTTTTCCAGCGGAAAATTTGACCACGAGATCAGGTTTTCGATCTTGTTTACCACCGTAGAATCAAAAGTTCCCGTTTCATACATCGGTGAATTTTCGTAAAAAGAAAAAGGGGATGCACTTTCTTCATAAATAAAAGCGAAACGTTGATAGGAGAAATTATGATTGATGCGCCCGAGGTTAATAAAACGCCCCTGATTTACAGAATCACCTCCCGTATAAAATCCGGTTTGATAAAAATGACGCAGATTTAAAGAAATATCTCTGTATCGCGATTCAGCAGTATAAAGGAATACGCTGTCGCGCACCGGGTCTTCCTCGAAAGCATCAGGGTTGCGCAATCCTCCACTTTCCTGACTTTTGGGTTGATTAAGGATAAAACTGCCCAAAACCTGGTATCTTTTGTTGTCACTCAGATAATCGCCTGTAAGGTAGAGATTGCTGTTGCGTGCTCCCTGCCTGCTGTATGTACCCGGTGAATTTACAACACGATACTGAAGACCCAGGTACAAATTCTCCTGAAGTTTTTGATTATGCAAAGCATGAAACAATTGCTCTCTTCCGGCACCGGTGACAAGAAAAAGATCCGTAAATACATATTCGGGGCGGTAAAAATGCAGGTTTTCATGCCGGAAAATATAATGCCCATAATTATGGTATTGTCCAAAATCTGTTTCTGAATCCAAAAGCGGGTCATACACCAGGTCTCGGTATGTTAAACCCACATTTCCTTTATGACCGTAAAACAACCCCGACCGGGCAGCAAAATCATAATGCTGAAAATCTTTCAGTGTGGTATCTATGTAATTGGGAGTGAGCGAAAAAGGATTTTGTAATTGTTCTTCTGTGTACCAGGGAATGGCAGAAGCAGCTTTTTCCTCTTCCACCGTTATACCTTCCCGGGCAGCATCCAGTGTATCGTTTGCCAGGTCAGGAGGGATCATTCTTTGATCGTTTCCGGAGAAAGGCAATGTATCCAAGGGTTCGTTTACCGGAATGCTATCGGAGGGCAAAAGGGTATTCTCCGATGCCCAAACCCCCGAAGCAATGAGTACCGGTAAAAAAATGAGTATAACCCTGAATATTTTTTTTATCATGTATTTTTCAGAAGAAAAGAAAGCACTTATTTTGATGCCTTCGATCCGTTGCATATAAAAAAGATGGTTTCTTATATGCAACGGACAAAGGTTATTTTTATTGAAGAACAGAAGTAATACAGAAGCGGAAAATGTTTCATACTTATTCCGTAGCACTGTGTTTCAAAAAACCATCAAAAGTACAAAATATAAGGCAAAACCGCTGTGTTCATCAATGGCAGATTTCCTCAGAAGTTAACATGCCAGCCCGCGGGTTTACATTCCGCTGAACATATGATCACACTGCTTTTGCTTACCACTGGAAGTCAGTATTTCCTCCCCGGGAAAAACAGATCATTTACTCTTTCAGCCATTCATCCAGCCATTTAAAAAATTCGCGTTGCCACAGAATACCATTTTGTGCCGAAAGCACCCAATGATTTTCTTCCGGGAAAACCAGGAACCTGCTGGGGATGTTTTGCATTTGTGCAGCGTTAAATGCCTGCATGCCTTCTGATATGGGAACCCTGAAATCTTTGGCACCATGAATGACCATGATGGGTGTATCCCAATTCTGAACAAACAAATGGGGAGAAAAATCATAGCTTGGCGGTTGGGGATATTCCCAATAGGGTCCACCCAGGTCATGATTGGCAAAAAACATCTCTTCGGTGGTTCCGTACCAGCTTTCAAAGTTGAACATCCCACAATGGGCAATGAATGATTTGAACAATCCATCATGATTTCCTGCGAGCCAAAAAACAGAGAATCCGCCATAGCTTGCCCCTACTGCCCCCAGTCGGTCTTCATCAATAAAAGGTTCCTGGCTTACCGTACGGGCAGCCGTGAGCAGATCCTGCATGTTTTGCCCGCCATAGTCCTGGCTGATCTGGTCATTCCATTCCTGACCAAAAGTGGGTAGTCCCCTTCGGTTGGGGGCGATCACCACGTAATCGTTGGCCGCCATCATCTGAAAATTCCAACGGTATGAAAAAAACTGACTTACAGCACTCTGCGGGCCTCCGCCACAATACAACAATGCAGGATATTTTTTGCTTTCATCAAAATTTGGCGGATAGATAACCCATACCAGCATATCCTTGCCATCGGTGGTTTTCACCCATCGTTCCTCAACGTTTGCCAATTCAATACTTTCAAGGATCTCCTGGTTTACACGGGTTATTTGTGTTTCTTCTCCCGTTTCAGGATCAATACGAAACACTTCAACCGGTGAGCGCATGCTCATTTTCGTTCCCAGCAAATGATCGCCTGCTAACATAACAGAATTATAATTGTGATGACCTTCTGTGATCTGGGTTATTTCACCACTTTCTATGCTAAGACTATACATTTGATAAGTGGCATGATGTCCACTGATAAAATAAAGCGTTTCACTGTCGGATGACCATTGAAAGCCAGAAGAGCTCTGATCAAATCCCTCAGAAAAATCTGTATAACTTCCTGTTTGCAAATCCATGATCATCACGCGGTTTTTGTCCGCTTCAAAACCCGGTGTTTCCATGCTTTCCCATGCCATGTATTTCCCATCTGGAGAGAAAACCGGATATTTATCGTATCCCGGGTTAAAGGCAGTAAGATTTTTGGTTTCACCGGTTTCTATGTCGTAAAGATAGATGTCAGAATTGGTACTTTCGGCATATTCCTTTCCTTTCAGCTTTTTGCAGGTGTAGGCCAGTGATTTACCATCGGGTGTAAAACTGATCTGCCCGATCCCACCAAAAGGTTTCAGGGGAGTACTATAGGGCTCTCCTTCCATGATGTCTTTTGCTGTGCCAACTTTACCATTGTTGTATGTAGCCAATAAAACATGACTGTAGGTGTAATGATGCCATGAGTCCCAATGCCGGTACATCAGATCGTTGTAGATCAAAGCATTGCTTTTGGGCAGATCAGGGTGCATATCGTGCGGGCTCTCTTCTACTTTTACCTCCTTGATAAAATACACATGCTGCATGTCTGGACTATACTTAAACCCAGACACACCTCCCTCAATATCAGACACTTTAGAAGGACGTGAACCATTAGGATTCATTTCCCACAACTGTGTGCTGCCATCTTTGGCGCTGAGAAAACCAATTTTCTCCCCGTCAGGACGCCACAATACATTAAAAGGTTTGTAGTCCTCCCGGTTAAGTTTGTTGGGTTCACCGCCTTCAACAGGCATCACATACACATCGCGTGTCGATGTATTTTGTTCTGCATCATAACTGGTAAGGGTAAAAAGAAGCGATGTTTCATCGGGCGAAACCTGAGTTCCTCCCAGGCGATCAAGTTCCCACAGTTTTTCAGCGGTTAAAACAGATTTTTGTGCAATTGCTGAAACAGACATAAGCAAGGTCAATGTTAATAAATAAATCATTCTTTCCATATATGAAAATGTTTTGATGTTTATGATTGTTTTTTGAAGTGTAAAAGTAACAGAAAAAAACATTTTGAGAATACCCGCAAAACAAAATAAGAACAAACCCACTCATCTTATGACACAGAAATCATCATAAAAATGGGTTGCTTTCTTAAACATACATTCACCCATTGCAGTTAAACTTTTAGGAACTTATTATTTTAATAATCAATCTTTTCAATCATGAAATACCATTTTCTCTTATATCTCCTGCTTTCATCATGGATGGTTATACCCGGTCAGGCAACAAACAACGATATCAACCAGGATGCTTCCCTTGTTTCTTTTGAGGTGAAAAATCTGAGCATAAACACTGTTGAGGGTTCTTTCAAAGGTATGCATGGCACAGTAAATTTTAACCCCAATGATCCTGGAAATTCGCATTTCCATGTATGTGTGGATGCCTCCACCATCAATACCGGTAATAAAAGAAGAGACAACCATTTGCGTGAAGAAGATTTTTTTTATGTGGAAGAATATCCTGAATTATGTTTTGAATCTGAAAGCATCTCTGCCACCGAAAATGGATATGAGGTGCAGGGAAAACTTACCATGCGCAATGTTACACGAATTATCACCATCCCCTTTTCGTACCAGAACAAAACCCTAACCGGTAATTTTACGGTAAAAAGGAAAGATTATAATGTTGGTAACAATTTTAATAACTTCACTATTTCCAATGAGGTAGAAGTATCTGTTACCTGCGTTCTGGAGTAATACAGAGGATTCTATCAGGATTTTATGAAGCTGGTTGAGATGAGATGACCGGACTATAAAAAAAAGCAGGTACCGATCTGTTCATAATTATTGCGGGACGAATATTTTGCTTCTTTTGGGATATACCTTTTGCCCGGCATTCCACCCAAACATTACCTTTTTTCCGCAAAATACTCATATTGAGAATCTTGACATTTTACCACCAAATAATATCCTGACATACATTGATGCATTTGTGATCCAACATATTGGTCTATCTAACAGAATCAGTCATATTCCAGGCTTTTAATTTACCACACCTGAAAGAAAAACCAAAAGCACCTTCTTTTTCTTTAATTTTGTTTGAACTGTATGATTTTCCCACAACAATTGCAAACTGAATCTTTCAGATAATTTTTTTAAAAAATTCCTGAAAAGAAATAAATCAAATTTAGGTAAAAAACTGATTTTTAACATTTTAACTTGATAAATATTTTATGCAAATGAATCATAACCATCCTTTATTTACAGGAAACCACCCGATCCTCATATTTTTGCTATTATCATTTTTCATGACAGAGACGCAGGCCAACCCGGGGCATCCTGTTCCTTTCAGCACCAACGAAACCCACCTGACCATCTGGAACGGCAGGGACTATGAACCCTTTTTTGTAAAAGGTGTAAATATGGGTGTTGCCGTACCCGGAAAATTTCCCGGTGAGCTGGAGGTTACCCGCGAGCAATATGGCAGATGGTTCGACCTGGTAAAAGAGGCAGGTTTTAACACCATTCGCCTTTACACCCTGCATTACCCCCATTTTTACGAAGTATTGGATTCTTTCAATCTGGCAAACCCTAAAAACCCGTTATTTTTCTTTCAGGGTGTATGGTTGGAAGAAGAGGCAGAAGGTTACACCAACGACCTGTATCAACTTACAGATCTTTTTTTGAATGAAATAGAGGAGAACGTAGATTGTGTTCATGGAAACAGGGTGATAGAGCACCGTTTCGGGAAAGCCTACGGGACCTATGCCACCGATGTTTCAAAATGGAATATGGGATATATTATCGGACGTGAAATATACGGTGAGGAAGTGGTTCACACCAATACCATCAATAGCGGCAACCATTCTTTCCAGGGCAATCATTTTTCCATTGAAAACACCTTGCCTTCGGAGGTTTGGGCAGTATCTGCGCTGGATCACCTGGTCGGTTATGAATATGAATCATACGGGGTTTTTCGTCCTGTTAGTTTTTCAAGTTGGCCCACCCTCGATCCGCTCACCCATCCGGAAGAGCCATATGAATGGGAAGATGCCGGAGCAATAGACCTGAGTACAATAAACCTTGTGAATGCGCCGGCAGGTATTTTTATATCCTATCACATTTACCCCTATTATCCCGGGTTTATCAACCTTAGTCCCGAATATCAGGAATACCAGGATGAAATGGGTACAAATACTTACCTTGGGTATGTAACAGAATTGAAAGAGCATTACCCGGAATTCCCACTGATTGTTGCTGAGTATGGTGTACCTTCCAGCTGGGGAGTAGCCAAATACGCCATCAGTGGTATGCATCATGGCGGGTTTAACGAACAGGAACAAGGAGAAAACAATATACGCCTGTTACAATCCATTGAAGCAGCAAACGGTGGAGGCGGCATACAATTTTCACTGCTCGATGAATGGTTTAAACGCACCTGGATTGATTATGTCGATTTTCTGCCCGGCAGAAGGGCTTTTTGGTACAACCCCACCTCACCCGAACAAAACTATGGTTTACTCAGATTTGAAAAACAAACCCCATGGGAAACATGGCAGGCCTTCTGCGACGATTGCCCCATAGAAGGAATCGAAGTAAAACATGATTATGGGTTTTTCCACCTGGGATTGCTACTCGATGAGCCCTTTGTTGATACAGAAGGAATCTGGATATCTTTAGACACATACGATCATGAACTCGGGGAATCAATTCTCCCCAATGGTGATACGGTTTCCAACCGGGCCGAATTTGCCCTGCATATCACCAACCACTCTGCTCAGCTCTATGTAACACAAGCCTATGATATTTTTGGATTTTTCCGCCCTGCTTCCCAGAACCCACAGCAGCATTATCATTCAACTGTAACGGATGGCGCACCCTGGAATCTGGTCAGATGGCAGATCAGCGCCCTTTCTCCTTATGATATTTTCCCCATCGGAGACCTTCAACTCAATTATACCATTTTCCCACCCAACTCCCACGATGCTGTTACAATAGATACAGACAGGATAGACATTCGTATTCCCTGGGCATTGCTTCAGTTTGTCGATCCAGGTCAATTACAGGTTTTGCATGATTTTAAGTCTACTCCCGAAATAGAACATATGACTACTGAAGGTATCGCTGTATCGGTTTTTTATAAAGACCAGCAGTTTACCCCGGATGAAAGATACACCTGGGAACCCTGGAACAGCGTAAGCGATATGGAGGAAGTGGTGAAGGATTCTTATTATGTGATGAAAAACCGGATGCATGAATTTAACAACCGCGCTATTGCTCTGAATGACACTTTTCTACTGGAACCCTTTGGCGATCATGAGTCTTTTTTCATAGACAATGAAGGATTGCTCAGCAATGATTTTGACCTTGACGGAAATTTGATGGAAACACTACTGCTGGAAACTCCGGCACACGGAAATATTCAGTTGATGGACGACGGACGATTTGTTTACACACCCTACGAACAGGAAAATAACATCATTACAGACACCTTCAGTTATGTTGTTTTTGATGGATACAGTCTTTCAGAACCCGCACAGGTAACCCTGTTTTTCGAAACAGAAGTGAACATTGCAGAAGCAGAACCCTTGCCTGAAAACAAAGAAAACATTTTTACCATTTACCCCAATCCATCAAAAACCTTTACCTTTGTGGAAAGCAATGGAAAACCTATCGATCAGGTAAGCGTTTTTGACTTTACCGGACAACTGATCAGTACAAAAAACACCCGAAGCAACCGGCACAAAGTAAATGTTGAACATCTTTCGCCCGGTATATATTATCTCAAAATCAGGTCAAATGAAACAGAGCACGTAAAAGTAATGCAGGTTTTATGACCTTTCAAAAATTTCTGACCGGATTGTTTACCACATCAAAAGTTCAAAGAGTTTTTCGTCATATTTTAAGTATTTTTTTTCAAACAGATGATTCAAAGAACAATAAGTAATGAATTTATGCAAAACCCCAGATACCAGGATATGATCAGGAAATCGGTACAAAACTTCCTGGAAAAGTACCCGGAATCCAACCTGGAAGACATCTACAAAGGTTTTTTTCAGGATGAATACGGGCCCGGGCATTTACTCAAAAATGTGGAAGCTCCCAGACGTTTATTTCTCGGTGAGATTTCCGGAATGAAAAGTCAGGGAAGGCATGATATTGAACCTTGCGGCACAGGTCAGAACTTTTACCGCGTAAGTCTGGATGTGATTATCGATGGGTTTATCACAGAGCACTTGTTCTTTCAGGCTTTTGTAGAAAGTGCCTCTGCTTTTAAATTACCCAGGGTTGATACCTGGAAAAAAAAATGGTGGGATATAGAGATCAACATCAGACCCTTAAAGCATCTCATCAGGGAATATGACAAAAGTCTGGATTTTTTGAGCAACAGGTTAAACCAGGGTTCGGTGGTGGTACACCATAGCAAAAAGTTTGTGGATGCGTATGACCCCCATTACAGAATCATCCATAAAAATCATATTGAAAAATACTTTAAGGGAAAATTACCTGACATTCAATAACATAACAAACCACCAATTATACATTCATAACAGCAAAAGTACAAAA
>CAYMLS010000187.1:0-10230 GCA_964390665.1 uncultured Bacteroidales bacterium
ATCAATTTAAATTGCAATGGAATATATAAAGAACAGATTTTATGAAGCAGCACTAAAGAAATATGCAGAATATAAGCAATTAAGAGAAGAGCATTCCGATGTAGTGATCGGGAAAGTTACCATAGGTACTGTTTTTTCAGGAATGAAGGGTGTGCCAAGTCTGCTTACCGAAACCTCAAAGCTGGATCCACAGGAGGGTATCCGGTTTCGTGGTATTGCACTAACCGAATTGCGGAAAACAATTCCCCGGCTATGTGAGCATGGCGAACCTTTGCCCGAAGGACTATTTTACCTTATGCTGATTGGTGAAGTACCCGAATTGGAAGATATCAGTAACCTGAGTAAAGAATGGTCTACACGGGCTATTGTTCCACAGCACGTTTTTGATGTTATTGAGGCCATGCCCAAATCGGCACGACCCATGGCGCAACTATCTGCCGCTGTTACAAGTATGGCATCGGAGTCTTATTTTTTGAATGCGCTTAATGCAGGTGTGCAAAAGAAATTTTATTGGGATACGACCTATGAAGATGCGATGAATCTTATCGCACGTCTGCCCCGAATTGCCGCATATATATACCGGCGAACCTTTCACAAGGGTGAGCATATCGATCCCGATCCCCGACTCGACTGGGCAGGAAACCTGGCTCATATGATGGGTTATTCCGCACCACCGCACAAACGTTTGATGAGACTATACATGAGTGTTCACGCTGATCATGAAGGTGGAAACGTTTCTGCCCATACTGCCCATCTGGTTGGTTCTGCGCTGAGCAACCCCTATTATGCTTATTCGGCCGCTATGCTCGGTTTGGCTGGCCCATTGCATGGATTTGCCAATCAAAATGTGCTCAGCTGGATTTTTGATATGCTCAGAGCACTCAACGATGATGATCCACCACCGCAAAGAATACAGAAATATTGTAAAAAATTCCTCGATCAGGGAGGGGTTATTCCTGGTTTCGGACACGCAGTGCTCAGAAAGACAGACCCCAGGTATACCGCGCAAAAAGAATTTGCTGATAAGTTTATCAAAAATGACAATTTGGTGAATATTGTCAATAAACTGTATACCATTGTGCCCCCTCTGCTTGAGCAAACCGGTAAGGTGAAAAACCCCTGGCCCAATGTGGATGCTTACAGCGGAGCCCTGCTCAGGTATTACGGCATCAAAGAGCATAATTTTTATACTGTTCTTTTTGGTGTTTCACGTGCCCTGGGTATTATGGCGCAGCTGCTTTTCGACAGGGTGTATGCCTTGCCCATAGAAAGACCTACCTCTTATCCTTTGCAGTGGTATAAAGATGTGGCAGCAGGAAAAATCAAACCCGACATCTGAATCTTCCTGAATCAGGAGTCTAATCCAAAAAGTATAATGCCCAAACATGCCGGAGCAAAGCAGAGCCCGACAAAGTCAGTTTTACGAACCGAAGTCCGACAAAGTCGATTTCCGAAAACGAGTTTTCAGAGTCTACAGAATAATTAAATCCATCGTATTTCAGCAATATCTTAACCTTCAATAAAAATAAATCTACAAAATGAATTCATTACCTTTTGATGTAAACGACAAGTTAAAATCTTCCATGGGAGAAGTGTCCTTTTTCAACCTTCACAAACTTGAAAAAGCAGGGAAAAAAGTTTCTCATTTGCCATTTTCCATCAGAATACTTCTGGAGAATGCATTGCGCAATTTTGATGGCTTTGCCATCACAGAAGAAAATCTCCAAACCTTGTTAAACTGGACACCGGAACGTTCTGACAAAGATATTCCTTATAAGCCTGCCCGCGTGCTTATGCAGGATTTTACGGGTGTACCTGCAGTTGTTGATATTGCCTCTTTGCGTGCAGAGGTTGCCCGGAAAGGAAAAAACGCCGATGCTATCAACCCCCTTGTTCCTGTTGATCTTGTTATAGACCACTCGGTGCAGGTCGATTATTTTGGTACTGAATATTCATACATGAAAAATGTAGAAACAGAATATGAGAGAAATGGAGAACGTTACCAGTTTCTGAAATGGGCACAAAAAGCCTTCGATAATTTTTCCGTTGTTCCTCCTGGCATGGGTATTTGCCATCAGGTGAATCTTGAATACCTGGCCAAAGGGGTGATCGTTCGCGATGGTGTTGCCTTTCCCGACACATTGGTAGGAACCGACAGTCACACACCTATGGTCAATGGTATTGGTGTTGTGGGATGGGGTGTAGGAGGTATTGAAGCGGAAGCTGCATTGCTGGGGCAACCCATTTACTTTATCATGCCAGAGGTGATCGGATTGAAATTAAAAGGTAAACTTCCCCTGGGAACTACTGCCACCGATCTGGTGCTTACCATTACCCAATTGTTGCGCTCTCATGGCGTGGTTGGCAAATTCGTTGAAGTATTCGGCGATGGTCTGGATCATCTTACGGTTCCCGACAGAGCAACCATCTCCAATATGTCGCCTGAATTTGGTTGTACCGTCACCTACTTTCCTGTGGATGATCGTACGCTTGATTACATGCGTAAAAGCAACAGACCCGAAAACCAGGTGAAACTTGTGGAAGAATATTGCAAAGCAAATATGCTTTGGCGCACGGGCAAGGAAGATATTCAGTATACCAGCGTTCTGGAACTTGATCTGGATACGGTTGAACCTACCATTGCTGGTCCAAAGCGACCACAGGATAAAATACTGCTTCGCAACGCCAAAGATACATTTATTTCATTGCTCGACGGAGACTATAAACGAGAATATATCGTACCGGACAAGCGCGAGATCGGAAGATGGAATACCGAAGGGGGAGCCACTGTAAAACAGGAAACCCAGGAAAAAATACAGGAAACTGATACAGTCGTTTCCGAAAATGGGTTGCGCACCGTTTCGGTAAAAACCAAAAATGAAGAATATAAACTCAGCGATGGAGCTGTGGTGATCGCTGCCATAACTTCCTGCACCAATACTTCCAATCCCTCCGTGATGATCGGGGCTGGCATTCTGGCGCGCAAAGCACGCAGGCTGGGTCTGGATGTTAAGCCCTGGGTGAAAACCTCCATGGCGCCGGGTTCAAAAGTGGTTACGGATTATCTTACCAAATCTGCTTTGCTTGAAGACCTGGAGGCGCTCAAATTTCATGTGGTTGGTTATGGTTGTACAAGTTGTATCGGTAATTCAGGTCCTTTGCCCCCTCATATCGCCAAAGCAGTGGAGGATCATGATCTTGTGGTTGCTTCAGCACTCTCCGGAAACCGGAATTTTGAAGCACGGGTGCACCCGCAGGTACGCATGAACTTCCTCATGTCGCCTATCCTCGTGGTAGCATATGCATTGGCAGGAAGAGTGGATATTGATCTGGTAAAAGAACCGGTCGCTTATGACCCCAACGATAACCCTGTTTACCTGAAGGATATATGGCCCAGTCATGAGGAAATACAGCATACCATGGCTGAAGTTCTCTCCGTTGGTGATTTTGAGAAAAACTACAGCGAAATTTTTGACGGCAATGATATATGGAAAAACATGGAAGTTCCGATGGATCAGGTTTATCAATGGGATGATAAGTCTACTTATATCAAAGAAGCACCATTTTTCAAAGACATCAGTGTTGATCCTGAAGTGCCCCAGGATATCCGGGGGGCTTATCCTTTGCTGGTTTTGGGCGACAGCATTACGACCGATCACATTTCGCCCGCAGGTGCCTTTGGTGCGCATAGCCCCGCCGGACAGTATCTGATGGAAAAAGGGGTGAAACCCGGACATTTTAATTCTTATGGATCGCGCAGAGGAAATGATGAAGTGATGATGAGAGGTACCTTTGCCAATGTGAGAATAAAAAATAAACTTGCTGAGAGAGAAGGAGGGTTTACGCGCCATATCCCATCTGATGAACATATGACAGTTTTTGAGGCCGCTCAAAAATACAAACAGGAAAATACCCCGCTGGTTGTTTTGGCCGGAAAGGAATACGGAAGTGGATCGAGCCGCGACTGGGCCGCAAAAGGTACCAATCTTTTGGGTATCAAAGCTGTGCTGGCAGAAAGTTATGAGCGCATACACCGGAGTAATCTCATTGGAATGGGCGTTTTGCCCATGCAATACACAGAAGGTGAAAATGCCGGATCGTTAGGGTTGAAAGGTACCGAAAAATTTACAGTGAAAGGGATATCAGAAGGATTGACACCTTTGAAAACACTTGATGTTACTGCACAAAGAACCGATGGAACAGAAATCAGTTTTCAGGTAATTGCCCGCATAGATTCACTCATTGAAGTGAAATACTATGAGCATGGAGGTATTCTTCATTATGTTTTGCGCGATTTTCTTAAAAAATAAACCGAGATGTTTTTGCCGCAAAAAAAGGAATATACTTTTTAGCGTGGACTCATTGATGAAGATGTTATGAAGCGGTGTTCATGGTGGAATTTTTCATCTGTTTATAATTTGATTAAATAGGTCAGATAGCCTGTCCCGCCTACGCGGGAGAGCTCGCCAAAACGCTGACTGCATGCTTTACATGCCGCGCATTATAATCATGTGCGTGTGTGTCAAAATTTTTGTCATGCTCGGTTCATCTGTGTATAATTTTATTAATTCGGTCAGATGGAGCTCGCTAACAGTCTGACTGCATGCTTTTGATGCCACAAATTATAATCATGCGCGTGTGTGTCAAAATCTTTGTCATGGCTGGGTTCATCAAAAACACCGTTTCTTTTATAGCTTAGTTTGTGTTACCGCAATTCCATGTGCATTATTCAACAAAGCACTTGTATGTATGATTTCACAGATTCTGTCTCTTTTATCTGTCGCATCCAAATAATGGAATGGTTTGCAAAGAACCCATTTTCAGCGATTGCTGGCATTAATTTGTGAAAATTAAGCAAAAAAGAAAGATGCGAACAATTAATTCAAAGCTTTGTGCTAAATTTGCCAAATAAAAACACAATATGACTATTCCTTTTTCTTTTATTCTTTTGTTTGGCATCAGTGGCGGTGAAATATTTGTTATCATGCTGCTGGTACTGATTTTATTCGGGCCTAAGAAAATCCCCGAGATCGCACGCACCCTCGGTAAAGGAATCAATGAGGTTAAAAAGGTGCAGCGCGATATCAACAATGAGATCAACCGCTATTCGCAGGAAATTGATAATCCGGTAAAAGATGTAAAGGAAGATATTGAAGGTTTCAGCAAAGGACTGGAAGATGAAGCCAAAAGTATTGAAAGGTCTTACAGCGATGATATGATGAACCCATCGGATGATCAAAATAACAGACACAACCCCACAGAAGATACCGGTGATGAACTGCCTTACCCCTACAATCAGACCGATAGCCAGAATGATGAGAAAGATGAAACGCCAGGGGGTGATGAGGCGGATAATGAAAAACCAGGATCTGGAAATTAGCGTTCGCCTCATTCTTGTGTTATGAAGCAATTTTCGTTGATCTAATCCGTTTTCAGAGGGTATGTAAATGTTTTTCCATCCATCAGGGATGGTCTGTTTTTCAACCATTAAAATTTTCCCGTATTTCATATGAAGAATCACTTCTTCTTTTTTTTGTTCCTCACATTTTTCTTTCTGAGTTTCTCCCAGGTTTCTTTTGGACAGGTAAACAGGCGTCTGGAACGTGCCGATAAAGCATTTGAAATGAAACAATACAGCGAGGCACTCAAACACTATGATAAGGTTTATAAAAAAATAAGAAAACGTGACCGTAACGAGGCCAACAGAATTACTTTCAACATGGCCATGTGTTATCGTTATCTTCAGGAATCCCGCCGCGCCGAGGCATATTTCAGAAGGCTGGTAAGAACCAATAATTACCCTGATTCCGTTGCCATTCTGTATTTGGCACAGGCCATGATGCAAAATGAAAAGTTTGAAGATGCCAAAGAGTATTTTCTCATGTATCAGGAAAAAGACCCCAATGACTGGAGAGCTGAACTGGGATTGAGATCTGTTGAAATGCTCGAAAAAAAAGACGAAAATCCAGGTTTATATCAGGTAGATATGGACAGAACTTTAAACTCAAGAGATAACGACTTTACGCCCGCTTATGGCGATCATCTCTATTCCTCCCTTATATTTGCCTCTTCCAGAGAAGAATCTGTAGGAGATAAAACCGACATGTGGACGGGTGCTCCGTTTACTTCCCTCTTTGTCTCTTTTCAGGAAAGAACAGGCGAATGGACAAAACCCGCATTGCTGGATGAAGGGCCTGTAAATACTGAATTCAATGAAGGCGCACCATCGGTGAATGCTGCCGGAAATGTGATGTATTTTACCCGTTGTCAGTCTGTACCCGATATAGAAATGGGTTGCCGGATCTATAAATCGCAGCGCGAAGGTGCCAAATGGGGCGAACCTACTGAAGTGGTGCTGGTAACCGACAGTACCATATCTGTAGGACATCCCGCCATTAGCTACGATGACATGAGACTCTATTTTGTCTCTGATATGCCCGGTGGGGCAGGTGGAAAAGATATCTGGTACGCAGAAAGAGAAACTGCCGGAGGGGATTTTGAAAATCCGAGAAACCTCGGCGAGGTTGTCAATACGCCCGGTGACGAGATGTTCCCTTCCGTTAGAGAAGATGGTACATTATTTTTTGCTTCCAACGGACATCCTGGCTTTGGTGGCCTTGATATCTTTTATACTCAGATGCAGGGAAACTCCTGGACTGAACCCACCAATATGAATGTTCCCGTAAACTCTTATGCCGATGATTTTGGCATTACCTTCAAAGGTGGCGAAAATGAAGGGTTTTTCTCTACCAACCGAAAAAAATTAGGAATGAGAGGCGATGGCATTTTCTCGTTTTACCTTGCACCGGTTGAGTTTACCTTACAGGGTACCATTCGCGATGACAGCACCAAGGTTGAACTGCCCGGTGCACAGATACAACTTATCGGAAGCGATGGCTCTTTTGCCGAAACCACCAGCGATGAGGAGGGAGAATATTTTTTCGACAAATCGACCATGAAAAAAGAAACCAGTTACGAAATACTGGTGAGCCTTGAAAACTATTTCAATACCCGCGGACAGGAAACAACCATTGGCATTGCCCGCAGTCGCGATTTTGTCAATGATTATTATCTGGCACCCATACCTGACAAACCCATCGAATTACCCGAGATCCTTTACGAATTTGCCCAGTGGGAGTTGCTTCCGCAATACAAAGACTCCTTAAACGGTTTGGTGACAACCCTGAAAGACAATCCCGATATTGTTGTGGAATTGGCCTCTCATACCGATAGTCGCGGATCTGACGAAGTGAATGATACACTCTCTCAGAAACGTGCACAAACAGTTGTGGATTATCTTATTGAACAAGGGATTGAACCCGAACGACTGGTGGCAAAAGGATATGGGAAAAGGGTACCCAGGGTCATCGCATCAACCATTACCAGAGAAGGTTTTACTTTTGAAGCAGGTACAGCACTTACCGAAGAATACATCAATGCGTTGGATGAGGAAGAACACCGCGATATTGCCCATCAGCTAAACCGGCGAACGGAATTCAGTGTTCTTGATGATGATTATGAACCTGATCCGGATCCCTGATCTGCCTGCACCCTGAACAATCAATAATTTTGTTTTATGAAAGACCAGTCTAAATATGCAAGAAGAGGCGTTTCCTCTTCCAAAGAAGATGTGCACAAGGCCATTGCCAACATCGGTAAGGGACTTTTTCCCAAAGCTTTTTGCAAGGTGATACCTGATGTTTTGGGCAATGACCCTGCGTGGTGCAATATCATGCATGCCGATGGTGCTGGCACAAAATCTTCACTTGCTTATCTTTACTGGAAAGAAACGGGCGACATTTCTGTATGGAGAGGAATTGCCCAGGATGCTATTGTAATGAATCTGGATGATCTCTTATGTGTTGGGGTTACAGATGATATTCTGATCTCTTCAACCATCGGAAGAAATAAAAAACTGATACCCGGTGAAGTGATTAGCGAGATCATCGAAGGGACCGAAAGTTTCCTGCAAAAAATGAGAGAACACGATATTCACATCTATCTTACCGGAGGCGAAACTGCAGATGTGGGGGATCTGGTAAGGACCGTGATCGTTGACTCTACCGTAACTGCCCGGATGCATAGAGATCAGGTTATTTCCAACGATCAAATCACCGATGGTGATGTGATTGTGGGTATTGCCTCCCATGGGAAAGCCACTTACGAAGATTCTTATAACGGTGGGATGGGCAGCAATGGTTTAACTTCTGCCAGACATGATGTATTCCATCATCTTTATGCCCAAAAATATCCGGAAAGTTTTGATCCGTCATTGGATAAAGATCTTGTGTATTCAGGTTCAAAAATGCTTACAGACCCTGTGGAAGGCACAGATGGAACGGATGCCGGCAAACTTGTACTGTCGCCTACCAGAACTTACGCCCCTGTAATGAAACAGATCCTTGGTAAGTACCGCGATTCCATCCATGGTTTGATACACAACAGTGGCGGGGCACAAACCAAAGTGCTTCATTTTATTGATGATTTGCTCGTTGTTAAAAATAATCTTTTTGATCTGCCCCCTTTGTTTAAAATGATTCAGCAGGAGTCGGGCACCCCCTGGAAAGAAATGTACCAGGTTTTTAACATGGGACATCGCATGGAGGTCTATGTGAAGGAGGAAACAGCCCGGGATATCATAGATATTTCCTCCCATTTTGGTATTCCCGCTCAGATCATCGGATACTGCCGCAAAGCAGAGGGCAAAAAACTCAGGATCGAATCACCTTACGGGAATTTTGAATACGGTATGTAAAACCGTTGTTTTTTAGTAATTTTGCAATTAGTGAACGTAAAAAAACCAGAAAGGATCCGGTTTTTTGCCTAATTTTTCTGCTAAAAAATAGATTATGTTATTAGATAAGTTAGAAGCCATCCATAGCCGTTTTAAAGAGGTGTCTCAATTGATCACCGATCCGGATATCATTGCGGATATGAAAAGGTATATTCAATTGAATAAAGAATATAAAGACCTTGAGGAGATCGTTGAGGTTTATAAAACCTATAAAAATGTACTTGAAAATATAGATTCGTCAAAGGAAATGCTTGCTCATGAAAAGGACGAAGAATTTCGCGAAATGGCAAAAGCCGAATTGGATGATCTGGAGGATAAAAAAGTGACCCTTGAGGAGCAGATCAAAGTACTACTTGTGCCTTCTGATCCGCAGGATGGTAAAAATGCCATTGTGGAGATCAGGGCCGGAACCGGTGGCGATGAAGCGGCTATTTTTGCCGGGGATCTGTTTCGGATGTATATCAAGTATTGCGAGAAAAAAGGTTGGAAGACCGAGATCGTGGATATGAACGAAGGAACTTCCGGAGGGTACAAAGAGATCGTATTGAACGTATCGGGAAAAAAAGTTTATGGTACCATGAAATACGAATCGGGTGTGCACAGGGTTCAGCGTGTGCCACAAACAGAAACCCAGGGCAGGGTGCACACTTCTGCTGCCACCGTTGCTGTTTTGCCTGAAGCTGATGAGTTTGATGTAGACCTGAAAATGAATGATGTCAGAAAAGATACCTATTGTTCATCAGGACCTGGCGGGCAATCTGTAAATACTACCTACTCTGCCATCAGACTTACCCACATCCCCTCGGGCCTGGTGGTTACATGCCAGGATCAGAAATCGCAGATCAAAAACTTTGAAAAAGCACTCAAGGTACTTCGTACCCGTCTTTTTGACATGGAATACAAAAAGTACCTCGATGAGATCTCTTCCAAAAGAAAAACAATGGTTTCCACCGGCGACAGAAGCGCCAAGATACGTACTTACAATTATCCGCAGGGACGTGTTACGGATCATCGTATCAGTTTGACTTTATACAACTTGTCTGCCATTATGGATGGTGAGATTGAAGAGATCATTGAGGCACTCAAAGTGGCAGAAAATGCCGAAAAACTCAAGGAAGGTGCTGTTGCCGGCTAATCGCTGTCTGCTTATCTACACTATATTACTCTATTTTTTTATCCATTATGAACCGGACTGAACTCATCGAACTTATCAAAAAACGCAGATCATTTCTTTGCGTGGGGCTGGATTCTGACCCCGGCAAAATACCTGCGTTTTTGAATAAATACAGCGATCCGGTTTTTGAATTCAACAAAAGGATCATTGATGCTACCCTGCCTTTTGCGGTGGCCTACAAACCCAACATTGCCTTTTATGAAAGCAGGGGAAGCAAGGGATGGGTCAGTCTGGAAAAAACCATCAACTATCTTCAGCAGTT
>CAYMLS010000188.1:0-10226 GCA_964390665.1 uncultured Bacteroidales bacterium
GATTCAAAAACGAGAATAACGCAGTATTTGGCGTTTTCTTGCAAAGACTAAATAGGTTAGATGAAGCTCGCCAAGTAATCATCCGCTTGTGTGTCAATTTTTTTGTCATGGTTCGATTCATTTTAATCATTTCATTCTTCAGTTAAATAATTTAATAATCGGTTGGTGTACTGCGTTTTTTCTGATTCTTCTTCCAGAAAGAAAAATTTTCCCTGCAACCTTTCGGTTTTGATGTAATCCAAAATGTATTGATAACGCGAACCAAGTGCCATTTGCCGGGTTCGTATCATTACACGCTGAGCATCGGTTAGCTGGGCTACGCTAACCAAACCTTGTGCATAGGCATCCTGTATGGTGTGAAAATTCTCCTCAGCTGAAATTGCTGCGTTTTCCGACAGTTCCATCTCGCGAAAAGAAGACTGCAGGAGCTGCACGTTGGAACGGATTCCTGTTTCCATCTTGTTAAGCAGGTCATCTTTTTGCCAGGCAATTTTATCCTGCTCTATATTGGCCCGCTGTAATTCATTTCTTTTTCTTCCCCCTTCAAAAATGGGGATGCTGACACGCAGACCCAGGTTCCAGGTGATGTCGTCGGGTGGTGGCGGCACAGGCAATTGCTGGTTGCGGATAACACCTTCCCTGACAAAAGCCTGATCGGCTGTGCCGATAAGTGCCACTTCAGGTAAATACATCTGTCTGATTTTCATGGATTTTTGCCGGTCAATGATTTCCCCTGCAGTGGATAATTGTTGCATTTCCGGAGAATAGGTCAGCATTTCACTGATCAGAAAGTCTGCATATTTTTCCGTCAGGTCGGGGTTGTTGAAGTATGAATCCAGAATTTGCTGATGATGTATAACGGTTTCCTCAATATCTACTGAATCGGGAGTGGCAATGCTATTTCCTATAGGTAGATCCTGTAGTTCATTTAACCGGTACATGGCTGCTTTGTATCGCGCCTCTGCATCATTCAGATCTATTCTGCACATATTCAGTTCACTGAGCCATCTGTTCACATCCGATACACTGCCCTCGCCACTTTTCTCTTTGGCTTGGGCTATCTCCAGATTTTTATGGGTGGCATTTACATTTTCATTTTTTATCTGAAGATTGTTTTTGGCAAAGAGCAAGGAAATGTAAGCCTGCGAAACATCCAGCACAATGTCGAGTGTGGTTTGTCTGTTGACATGCTTTGTACTTTCGCCCATAAGTTTCTTTAATGCAATGTTCGCAAAAGCTGCCTCAGAATAAATCACCTGCTTTAACGACACAGAGCCGGTAATTGTATATTCACCTCTCTGACCCATGGAGGATTCTACAAGATTTTCACTCAGTTGAACTCCCATCCCCGATACTTTCAGCTGCGGTAAAACATTTGCTTTGGCAATGCGAATATCTTTTTCTGCCATCAACAGATCCTGATCGTTGATTTTCCCTTCTAAATTGTTTTCCAGCGCCCGGGCAATGGCCTGTTGCAATGTCAGCTCTTCACCGGGCAATTTCGTCACGTTCAGTAAAAGTGCATTTGCCAGATCAGACCATTGGGGAAATCGTTTGGTCAACCGCAGACTTTCCATGTTGACAATGGGAACTCGCACCTGGTTTTCTGTCATAGAGGGAATTTCGCCAAGGTTGGTTCCTTCTGAGACTTTCAAAACCCGGAGAGCTACCTGTCGTGCCAATTGCTGGAAGGTGAATTGCGGTGTAAAGGTAATGGTGGCTCCGTGTTCAAGGTAAGAGAGCCTGCTTACCGACAATGAAGGAATGCCTTGTTTGTTCAGACTCGAAAGAATTGACTCTGTTGCCGCAGGAGTATGCTGTACCAGCGGAAAAATCATGGCAGCATCAGTATTGGCAGGTAATTGTTCCACCGGATTTTCATTTTCTTCTACCGGTACAAATAACACATCAAAGGAATTTTCATCAGAATTCAGGTATGTTCTCAAAAGCTGAAATTCTGAAGAGAGTTCCCGGGGAATAATAACGGCAAGACTATTGGAATTGAAAATCCGGGCAAATGAATGCATGTCGGTTTTCAACCGGACGAGTGATTCTATCCATGCAAAATGAGGAATACCTGAACTTTTATCGGATTGAACAGGTAAGTGCTGAAGTTCCGGATCTAAAATAGTAGCTGCAATCACTGGCTTTGGATATGCGGGTAAACGCGCTGCTGTCTCAGAGGAAAGAAAACCCAGCGCTACAATCATGTCCACTTCCGGGTCATTCAAAAAAATCTGAAGGTTTTCCCTGACCTTTTCAGGGCGCCAATTGGCACTCATATCTTTAAAAACAACTCCGTCACCGGCATTGGTCAATGATTTTATTTCAGACTTTACCTGCCTGGTCAATAATTCAAACTCTCCTCCTGTAGCATCGGTAACAATTCCAATATTTACTGGCTGACTAAAAGAGACCAGCGGTAGTAATATGAACAGAAAGACTATCTTAATGAAAACGCGAACTTGTGTCATAGAATTGGATAATTTTTATTTAAATACAAAGTTAGTTAATAATCACTAACTTCCAAATTTTAAATCATTTTTTAATCGATCAACAAATTAAACTCTCAGATAAAGTTTTGGTCTGATGCAGGTAATTAACTTACATATGTTAGTTAATAACAACAAACTTTAATTTCAATTCAAGCATTCACCGAAGAACCGAGCGATGACAAAAAATTGCGACACACACGCCAATGATCATCATTAGCGGCATGATAGAACATGCAGTCAGATTGTTGGCAAGTTATCTCGTTAAAAAAAACGGGGCAGACATCTGACCTTTTAACTTTGGTTGATTACAGCAATCTGGATTTTGACAATGGTTTCGGCGCTTTTACGACTAAAATCCGGGTAACTGAACCAGAACTGTTGGAAAGACAGTGAACAATATCCTTTGGACTCTCAACAAGGCTGTCCTGTTCAACCGCTATGGTTTCTTCTCCCACCCTAACATCTGTTGTTCCTTCAAGAATGTAGAAAAATACATCTGTTGGTGTAATGTGTGGTTTTAATGATTCTCCCGGCATTAGGGTTATGTGCATTGCCTGTGCATTGTCATGGTCATACATTTTTCGTACATCTACTTTGTGAGGCGTTTCTGAAATCTCTTGTTCTTTTACTTTTCTTATTTCCATTTTTACGAGATTAAAAGTTTAACGGATTGTATTAATTTGCTTCCTTCTTTTTGCAGGTCGAAAGAGAACCTGGCAAACTGCCATTTTTTAACGAAAAGTCGCAGGGCGCCCATGATCAGTAAAACCAGATGTGCGGCATCGATATCGGATCTGATTTCATTCTTCTGTTGCCCTTGCTTTAAGATGGTCAGCAACGATTTGTTGTTGACTTCAATTATTTCCGAGATTTTTTCGATAAGTTTTTCTTCATTCCGAAACATCTCTTCGGAAAACACCACAGAGGCCATCGAAGGCATTTCAGAAAAAGTTTTAAAATGTTTTTCGAAAAGTCGTTCTATCTTCTTTGTAGCTGAATCATCGGAATAGAGCTCTGATTCAAAAATTACATAGGTATTCTTTTTGAGCAGATCAAGAAGGGCAATCAGTATCTGGATTTTATTTTCGAAATGCCGGTAAATGGCAGGTTCTGTAATGCCCAGTTTTTTTGAAAGATTTTTGATGGTGAGCCCCTGAATCCCTTTCTCGCTTATTAATTCAAGCGCAGTAGAAATTATTTCCTGTTGGCGTTCTGTTTGCATATTTCTAATTTTTGTTTTGCTTTCAGTAAATTATCATTTGTTTGAGACAAAGTTAGTTATTGTTTACTAACTTCAGCGTTTTTTATATAAGTTTTTGAAATCGGCAGAAAGCATAAACCTTGTTTCTTTTCTTAAAGGAAACTTCGCAACACAAGAATAAGTCCGTTATAAAAGTATACTCTCCGTGCTTGCAGAGTGGATTTTGGTGATAAGGACTGCGAGTCTCATGAGGTTTTTGTTTAACGATTAGTGATGAATATCAGGTTTCTGTGGATGATTGGAATGATGAAAGAGAATGTTCAGGAAACCCAATGACATATTTTTTTGAATACTCCCAACATTCCCGATTTTTCTTTATTTTTTAATTTTGACACACTTTTTTGAACAGCCTCACCGGTGGGGGTTTTCGCTGATCCTTCCATCATCCATGTTAAAAATGTTCTTTTATCAAAAAAAATATTTATTTTTGATGCATAAAAGAAGTATAAACCTAAAAACCAAAATCACGCACACCTGGAAACACCAAAATCTGGGGACACACAGCAGCGCATAAGGAAAAATACCCGAATTTGTAATATCCTCCTTCAATCAGGCAGTTACACCTCTGAAAGCGTTGTGCTATAATAATGATAAGGGCAATGGTGATATGGGGGTTGGCTTTAATGCAAAGGAATAATCCACAGAATAGAATGTTATGGAAAAAAAAGAACTATACAGTTTGACTGACGAAGAACTTTTAGACAAAAAAAAGGAACTAAAAAAAACAAAACTATTTCATGCAACAGCTATTGGGTTTCTTACTGGAATACTCATATTCGGAGTGGTTGCTTGGATCTTGAATCCTGAAAAACAATTGGTATTTCTGATACCAATATTTATTCCAGTAGTTTTCATTTACAGAACGCTGAAAAGTTCAAATAAGAACAAGGATTTGGAGGAGGTCTTAAAAGAACGCAACTTGAATTAAAAGAGTAAGAAAATAAATATTGGGTGAGATAAAAAAATACCGAAATAAACAAAATTCCCAATTTATTGAGGGCCAAAGAAAAATGTGGTGTAGAAAAAGCACGGTATGAAATGAAATAATAAACACTAAAGCCGACAATGGCTAAGAAAACATAGGGCAGACAAGGCTTTCAGAAAGGTTCGTTCACTAAACAAACTTTAGTTTCGGTGGACAGGTAATCGTTTCAAAAGCCCTACGTTTCTTAGCCGAGACCGTTTGGGCAACATAAGAAACCATCAAAAGACTAATTTTTACTAAAAAGTGAGAAATTTTCTCACAATCTTGTATCTTTGTCAGGAAATGAGAAATTTTCTCACAAAGTAGACAAAACATGTTAATCGAATTTACAGTAGGTAATTTTTTATCCTTTAGAGAGAATAAAACATTGTCGCTTGAGGCAACTAACATTACCGAATACAAGCACTCAACATTTAAGAAAGGTAACTTCAAACTACTTAAGAGTGCAGTTCTTTATGGTGCTAATTCCAGCGGAAAATCAAATTTCATTAAGGCAATGTCTATAATGAAAAAGATTGTGATGACTTCTGCTGAAAAGTCTTCAGCATCAAAATTTGATATTGTTCCTTTTCTATTGAATAAAAGCACAGAGAAAAGTCCTTCTTTTTTTGAAGTAGTTTTTCTAGTTCAGAATGTAAGATACAGGTATGGTTTTGAAATAGATAAGGAGGCTATCCGTGGAGAGTGGTTATTTAAACTCGGGCATAAAGAGGAAACGCCTCTTTTCATTAGAGAAAATGATGGCATAGGTGTTACTGATGAGTTTCATGAAGGTGCTCGTTTGGAGTCTAAAACAAGAGAAAATGCATTATTTCTTTCAGTCGTTGACCAGTTCAATGGTGAGGTTTCAGGGAGTATTATAAAATGGTTTAACAATTGGGGGACAATATCAGGTTTAAGTCATGAAAACTATCGTGGTGTAACCTTTTCTTTGTTAGATAACAAAAAAACAAAAGAGAGACTTTTAGATTTCTTTAAAGATTTAGATTTAGGATTTGAGCAGATAAAATTTAGAAAAGAAAAGTTTCAAAAAAGTTTCTTGCCAAATGACATTCCATCTGAGTTATTAGAAGACATCATTACCGACTTAAAAGGTAAAACAATCGCAAGGATTAATACAATCCACAAGAAATTTGACGAAAACGGAAATCAAGTTGGATTTGAAGACTTTGATTTGAGAGAGCAGGAATCATCAGGAACTAATAAAGTTTTTGATATTTCAGGGCCAATTTTTGACACTTTACTTGATGGTGGTGTTTTAGTTATTGATGAGCTAGATGCTAAACTACATCCTCTCATGACAGCTGCTATAACTAATTTATTTAATTCCCCTGAGTTTAATTCAAAGAATGCTCAACTAATATTCGCAACACACGATACAAACCTTCTTTCATATGGTCGATTTAGGCGTGATCAAATTTATTTCTTAGAGAAAGATAAGTTTGAAGCCAGCGATCTTTATTCTTTAATTGAATACAAAGAAGAGGATTCAGGTAAAAAAATTCGTAAAGACAGGTCGTTTGAAAAGGACTATATTAATGGGAGATATGGTGCGATTCCTTTTATTGGAAACTTTGAAGAACTCTTGACTTATGGCGAATAGAATAAAAATTGATAATGCCATACTTAAGAGGCGTGCACGGGCAGAAAAGAAGAGAAAGACAGAGTTTAAATCGAAAAGAAAGTTTTACCTGATAGTATGTGAAGGTGAAAAGACTGAGCCTAACTATTTTGAGTCATTAAAAGAATCTCTTCCCAGAGGCGTTTTAGAGCTAACGAATATTGATATTGACGGAACAGGAAAAAATACTTTATCAATTATTGATGAAGCGAAAAAACTTAAAAAGAAATACGAAGAAAAGTATCTCCGAAAGATAGACAATGTATGGACGGTCTTCGACAAGGACAGTTTTCCAAAAAGAAATTTCAACAATGCAATAAATAAGGGTGATAATTCGAGACCAAAAATTAATTGTGCATGGAGTAATGAGGCATTTGAACTTTGGTATTTACTACATTTTAACTATTACAACACAGGAATTCAAAGAGAGCAATACCAAAAGCTTTTAGAAAAAGAAATAAATAAATCTGCTAATACTTCAGATTACAAATACGAAAAAAACTCTAAGGAAATGTTCTCTATTTTAAATCAGTATGGTAGTCAGGAGACCGCCATAAGTAATGCTGAAAAATTGGAGAGTTTATACCATGATCGTAGTTATGCTGACCATAACCCTTGTACAAAAGTTCACAAATTAATAAATGAACTGATTGAATTGACAGAAAAATACGTTGCCCAACAACAGGTATAGTGCATGCCCTGAGGGACACAAACCAAACTCAAACCGTTGTGCAGTATAGTAGCCGCCATTTCAACCATTGATAAGCAAGAAAAAAAGGATAATATTTTGACCATAAATTCGTATCTTTCGACATTAAATGATTGAAAATATGAAAACGAAGGAACTCATAAAAGAAATACAGAAACTACCTGTCGGAAAGCGGACTTATGTTATGGGTCGGTTCATCTGGTTATAATTTGATTAAAGCAGTTCTCGTTTTTTTACGACGAGAGAGCTCGCCAGCAGACTGACTGCATGCTTTACCATCCTGCGAATTATAATCATGTGCGTGTGTGTCAAAGATTTTTTCATGGCTCGGTTCAATTAAATACGTATTTTTGAAACATAAATTAAAAAGTACGAACTAAAAAAAGAAAAATAACGAACACCCAAACACCATTTCAGGGGACAAACCACCGGGCATAAGGAAAAATACCCGAATTTGCAATATCCTCCTTCAATCAGGCAGTTACACCTTTGAAATAGTTGTGCTATAATAACGTTTGCCCACAATTGCAACACGAAAATCCAGCAAGTAAGGGGAAAAATGTAGCCTGTTTTTGATTATATTTGGAGTATGAAAAATGCTGATAGGAAAATATTGAACCAAATAAAGAAAATTGTCACGGAACAAGAACCGAGAGCGAAAATTTATTTATATGGAAGCAGGTCAAAAGGAACAGCCACAAAAACATCCGATTGGGACTTGCTGATTTTGCTTAACAAAGATAAAATTTTGCCTGAAGACGAGCAGAAAATCATTTATCCCCTTTACGACCTCGAATTTGATACAGGAGAAGTAATAAGCCCCATGATTTACAGCGAGAAAGAATGGAACTCAAAATATAAGGTCACACCATTTTATCAGAATGTAATGCGAGAAGGGAGGCTCCTATGACAGATTATAAGCCCGAAGAGTATATAAACTATCGCATTGAACGTGCACGGGAGACTATAGATGAAGTCCATACTCATATTTAGAACAAATTTTGGAATACGGATATCAACAGAATGTATTACGCCTGTTTTTATGCCGTAGGAGCTTTGCTTGCACAAAAAAAGATTGAAGTAAACAGCCACCAAGGAGTAAGACAGAAATTCGGTGAGTATTTCGTAAAGACAGGAAAATTTGATAAACGATTGGCAAAACACTTCACAGAACTTTTTGACAAACGACACAAGGGTGATTATAACGACTTTTTTGATTACGACAAAGAGACTGTTCTGAGACTATATCCCCTTTCGAAAGAATTAATAGAACAGACAGAAAAACTCCTGAAAGAATAACAACTGGGGCAACATCACATAAAACCTATGTCAGGGGCAGTGCAAGATTAACGTTTTGCAGTCCGCATAAACTTTATCACGGCGGATAGTGAAGTAACCCGCAAACTGCCACAGGTCTTATGTGAGTACCGATAACGTCAATGGTGGTTTGGGGGAGTTGTGGTTCATTTAAAACCTTCGCCCCGACAGATTTTGCAGGTTTAGATTTATCTTTAGAAAAAAATATGCTACGATGACAACAGAGCAAATAAAAACAGAGATACAGAAACTTCTGGACACAGTTCCAGAGAATGTATTACAAGACCTTCTTGACTATTTAAAAGAAGCACAAAAGCAGACCAAAGACCAGGCAGAATTAACCATCCATCTGCGCAAGATAATTCATGAAGACAAAGAATTGCTTGAGAAACTTGCCCAATGATAAGCACGGAAGAAGTAATAAAAATACACAAACTACTGATTGACCAATTTGGCAGCAGTCATGGTGTGAGAGATAAAAGTTCCTTGAATTCAGCGATTAATAGACCTTTTTCAACATTCCAAAACAGGAACTACATCCTGAGCCAGTTGACAAAGCCGCAGCGATACTTGAGAGCATAGTGACAAATCATCCGTTTATTGACGGAAATAAAAGAACAGAATATGTACTTTCAAGACTATTGCTCTTAAAATCAGGACTTGACCATCGCCCTTCATCAATTATTAACTTATGATACAAATGAAAGTAAAATTACTTCTTACAACAGGAATTCTCATAATCAGCATTGGCTTGACTTTTGGACAGCCCGGCACACGCAAACCATCATAAGGCATTTCCCTTCAGGTAGTTATATGATAGGTTTACGGCTAAAAATTAAGCGGTTTGGCTTTGCAAAAAACTACGTGTGAAAGGGAAACGCATCATATGGCTGGACCCTTGGATACAAGCCAGGCGCTATAAATCAGCATGGTACGTTAAATCAGAAAAAATCGTATATTAGCCAGATGATTACAGAAAATAAAATATTAGAAATCGTTAAGAAGATTGCTTCTGGATACAATCCTGAAAAAATCATTCTGTTTGGTTCTTATGCCATTGGAACAGCTGCAGAGGATAGTGATATTGATATTTTTGTTATCAAGGACAGTGAACTCCCTCGCCCTGAAAGAACAATCCAATTGAGGAAAATGTTATTTGGTTCTCAAGTACCAATGGATTTAATCGTTTATACGCCCAATGAAGTAGAAAGTGAGAAGGATGAAAAATACAGTTTTGTTTATGAAGTTTTAAACTCCGGAAAAACAGTATATGAGCGACAAAACGATTGATATAACAAAACAATGGATTGTTAAAGGAGACCATGACTTAGGGACAGCCAAAGTAACCTATTTACATATTCCGGAATATCTTGATACTGTGACATTTCATTGCCAACAAGCAGTTGAAAAGTATTTAAAATCTTACCTGATTTTCAAATCAATAGCTTTTCGATTTTCACATGATTTAATTTACCTTCTTGAGCTAATAGTGCCCGAAGACCCGGAATTTGAAACTTATTTTGAAATTGTAAGTGAACTTCAAAGTTATGCGGTAGAAGTAAGATACCCTAATAAAACAATTTTTCTGTCAAAAGACAAGGTCGAAAATGCAATGAAAATAGCGAAAGAAATCCGAACTATGATTACAGGAAAAATGGGGATAAACATAGACTATAATAAAATAATCGACGACGAATAAATAAGCCTGTAGCCAATATACAGGAACATGAGCACGCAGTGCCCAGCGAATGTTCCCGGTTGAACTAAATCCCGAGGGAATTATCTATGTACTTAATGACGAATTTGATTGATTTTGGGAAGGGATGATGGGGGTGATG
>CAYMLS010000189.1:0-10189 GCA_964390665.1 uncultured Bacteroidales bacterium
TTGTACGGGAACTCGCTCGCTCTTGGTTGATATCAATTCTTTCAATGAACTTTTTTATTAATAAAGACTTTTTTAAAGCCTCTGTTTTTATTCTTTATACCCTTTTGTTAAGGGACTGCAAAGTTAAGCTTTTTTTTACTCCACAAAACTTTTTTTATACTTTTATTGATCTTTTTGTCAAAACGCTCAAAATCAGTTTTTTAAATGCAAACCTTTGGAGACTTTGTGTAATAAAAAATTGCTGATGGTTTATCTTTCTCCTCTTCCTTGTTCTCCATTTTCATCAACAAACACAATATTCCTATATTGTTCTGCTATAATTCCGGCGCATGTTATCTCAAGGATCATTTACTTTTTTAAAATGCAGATCTGTCTTTCCTAACCAGTCATCAGGATTTCTCCTGAATATTTTATTTCAATCTCTTGTTCTGCATTTACTCTCTGTTCGAGTCTCCCGCGTTTTGCGGACTGCAAAGGTAGCAAGTTTTTGATTAACCACAATAGTTTTTTAGGAAAAACAGAAAAAAAAACCACATGGTCAAAAAAAACTCAACCATCTGATTAGATGAATCTTAACAAACAGGTGTCCTGTTTTTCTCTAAATATCTTAGAAAATCCTTAACGGGAAGTTTTTTAAACCAACAAAATGAGGTTATTCAAGCAATTCACTTACAATTTTTTCAATGGAAAGTCCTTCTGCCTCCGCTTTATAATTTCTCACAACCCTATGGCGAAGTATAGATTCTGCAATCGCATTTACGTCTTCAATATCAGGAGAATACTTTCCGTTAATTGCCGCATGGCATTTGGCACCAATGATCAAATACTGAGATGCTCTTGGTCCGGCGCCCCAATTGATATAATCTTTGGTAACCTGTAGCGCTTGATCAGACCCAGGTCTGGTTTTGGATGTAAGTCTTACTGCGTATTCAATGACATTGTCGGGAACAGGAATTCTTCGAATTAACTTTTGGTATTGGATAATATCCTGTGCATTAATGATCACATTCAGCTCCTTATCGAGGTCTGCAGTAGTACTTTTTACCACCTGCACTTCTTCTTCAAAAGAGGGGTAATCAAGCCATACATTAAACATGAACCGGTCGAGCTGCGCTTCTGGCAAAGGATAGGTTCCTTCCTGTTCAATGGGATTTTGTGTTGCCAGCACAAAAAACGGATCATCGAGTTTGTAAGAAACACCAGCAGCTGTTACAGATTTTTCCTGCATAGCCTCAAGCAGGGCAGACTGGGTTTTGGGAGGAGTACGGTTAATCTCGTCAGCCAATATAATATTTGCGAACACAGGTCCCGGAATAAATCTGAAATTACGAGATTCATCGAGGATTTCTGTTCCAATGATATCTGAAGGCATAAGGTCGGGTGTAAACTGTATCCTGCTATACTTTAGCCCAAGAGTTTTCGCAATTGTATTCACCAGGAGTGTTTTGGCCAATCCCGGTACCCCAACCAGCAAACAATGTCCTCTGCTGAAAATAGATATAATCACTTTGTTGATCACCTCATCTTGTCCGACAATAACTTTAGCGATCTCCTTTTTGAGGGTTTTATGCATTTCAGCAAAAGCGTCAATAGCTTCAACATCAGATTTATATTCCATAATTTTAATTTCTCATCAATAATAGTTTAACCATAAGGCATAGAAATTTACCTTACTTAAAAAATTCATACAAGATCAAATGAAAGATTATTTTCAGCAGATCGATAGAGAAGTTTTTCATTCAATAAATCAGCATTTTTCTATTTTTTGACCCCCGCAGTATTCTGCGATTTTTTCCAATCTGCAGAAAACTCACAATGATCAAAATCATTACTGATATGTATAAATGTAGTATCGATCTTTTTGTTTATCCATTTTTGAACTTCTCTCATTTTCTTTTTCTCGAGAGCAAGTTGTTGAATAAAGTCATAATCAGTTTCAAGAGAAGCAGTGTGTGCTTCAATTCTGTCAAGAATTTTCACAATCCTGAATCCTTGTTTACCCTCTTCATTCATAAAGGGTACAGGTTTGGTAATATCATTGGTTTCCAATTTATCGATGGCGAAGAAAAGATCCTGATCAATCTCCTCATTCTTAAACCTGGTGGTATTGGTGTATGGGTTCATAACAACACCTCCGTTCACCCTGTTGGGATCGTCAGAAAATTTGATAGCAGCCCTTTCGAAAGAGAGTGAATCATTGATAACCAGATCTCTGATACTATCCAGTTTATTCCTTGCCTGATTGAGTTGCAAAGGACTGATCTGAGGTTGCATTAAAATATGCCGCACATTAATGAGATCCCCTCTTCTTTCAATCATTTGAATGATGTGATAACCTGCTTGCGTTTCAATAATATCAGATATTTCCCCGGGAGCAAGTCCAAATGCGGTAGCTTCAAATTCGGGATACAGTTCTCCTCTTCCATAAAAACCCAATTCACCACCTTTTCTGGCCGAACCTGGATCTTCAGAGTAAAGAATCGCCATTGTTTTAAAACTTTCACCCTGTAAAACCCGGGTTCTGATTTCTTCCAAACGTTCTATGGTACGCGCAACTTCCTCAGGATCAAACTCGGGAAGGATAGTAATGTGAGCCAATTTGGTTTCGCTTTCCACGGTTGGGATACTATCTTCGGGAAGATTACGAAAAAAGCTCCTGACCTCTGAAGGTGTGACCCTTATATTGCCGGTAATCTGAGATTCCATCATCTGGCTGAGTTCCTGCTCCCTTACCATCGGGCGAAATTCATCTTTCAGTTCTTCAACACTTTTTCCATAATAAGCTTCTAGCTGTTCACGAGAACCTATTTGCTGGATAAAAAACCTTAGTCGCCTGTCTAAAACTTGCTCTACCTGATTATCAGAAACTTCTACACTATCAAGAATAGCCTGATTATACAATAACTTCTGGTAAAGCATATCATCGAGTATCTTACATTGGGAGTTTCCCTGGAAGGTAACGCCCTGGGATTCGAGTTGACGTTCCTGGTTATAAAGATCTGATTTCAGAACAGGACTGTTTCCCACAACGGCAACAACCTGATCAACAACCACAGGTTCCTGCCCTGTTGCCCTAAACACAAATGAAAGAAATAAGAAAGATGAAAAAAGTAATGAAATGACCTTATGACGCATTTTTTTATTTTTTATGTTGATGAATGTCTGAAAAAAACCAGATAAATACTGGCAACTATTATATATGATGATAATTCTATTGTTTTTGATCAGGAAATTCCTGGTTATAAACGTAAAAATATCAGACCTGACAAAAGAGATTTCAAAAGTTCGGTTATCAAAGGCAAAACCCAAGAAATTATTTATAAACCTCAAATTCTGAATTCATATCGGCATCTTTGTACAACTGTTGTCTGAAGTCGTTGATAAATTTCTGTTTTCTGTGATTCATAATGATCGCTTTAATGTTTTCGCTCTGAAATGCCAGAGGTGAAGTAGTACCTTCGAGTTTATAATCATCAATATACAAAAAGTAACGGTAATAATTGTCTGTTACTTCTCTGAATTTATAACTACGCAAGAACTGAGCATGATCAGAAACGTTTATTGGAAAATCTCTGAGGATATCATCAAAAATAAACCATGTATTCTGGTGAAGGAAATATGTTGCAGCATGATTTACTGCGTATTCCTCCAAAATGGCAATATCCTCTGGTTCTTCAGACCTTATGAGTCTTCTTACCGTTGCAATATCAGGTGCATCAAGAGGCAACTTCAGGAAGTTCACTTTCACAATGTTATTACGAAGTTGGAATTGATTTTTATGCTCTTCGTAATACTCGTTTAATAGATCATCGCTGATAATGGTATCCAATTGATTTTGCACGAGGTTATTTTCATAAGCAAATATAATCAACGAGTTACGATAGTCTTCCACTTTCCTTGAAAAGTCCTGTTGCTCTTCTGTAAGACTATTGAGAGCTTCCTGAACGAATATTTGCTGCCGGATCCATTTTTCAATATATCTCTTTACGATAACAGCACTGTCCTGGGGCAAAGTACCAGGAGAAACAATGTCTTTCAGATCAGACTGGTAAAGATAGTTGTCTCCTACTCGTGCTACTTTTTCTCCCTGCCTGTGACTCCAAAAGGTATCACAAGAAACAATGGATATACTTACAAGCAAAAGCAAGGACAAGAATAATCCGGGACGACCAGACTTTTGTGAATAAAAAAAATGGGTGAACTGATCTTTCTTACTCATTGATTTCAAGTTGATTTAGCACTTCTTTGTGAACAACAAAATCATATTTTGAACGAAGTTCCTCTATCCACTTTTCTTCGAGGTGGTTTTGGTAATCGGCAATGACCAATCCACGAACTTCATCAATTTTTTTGGGTTGTGAAGGCAAAAATTCATGAACCTGCACAACTTTCGCTTCTTCATCCACCATGATTACTTTACTAACGCCAGGTTTTTCAGATAAGTTTTCCCAAAAATCTGCTTCTGATATTTCAAACGTACCTGATTCTTTGGAAACATGCGTTTGCGATTCCTGGTTAAATTCATTCATCAGATCTTCTTCATTCATTCCTTTTCTGAACGCTTTTCTTATCTTCTTTCTACCTATTTTAGCATCATCAGCGGAATTAAAAGTATAAACAGTAGCGTCAAACCTGTCCTCCCAGTAATAATCATCAATATTGCTTCGAAAAAATTCTTTCAGCCCCGTGGTATCCTGCATTGCTTTTGTCCATACTTTTTGATCTGTAAGTTCAAACAAGAGAATACCGTCATGATATTCCTGAATGATCTGCTTAAATTCCGGGTATTTATGAGGCAATCTTTCTTTCTCATAATCAAAAATCTCCTGCTTCACAAAATCCTGGTACATATTGTTTACATAATTCCGGATGCTTTCTGGCGATCTTACGGCTTGTGTTTCATATAACTTTTGGGCAAAATCACCCTGGGTAAATTCCGATTGGGCAAAAGAGAACAGAGGTTCCTTAGATTTTTTGAGTGAATCGTTATTCCATTTGGCATTGAACACAGATTCATCAACCATTTGATAAAAAGCATCAAGATTTTCGGGATACTCAACAAAATTGTATTCGTTCTTAAGTCTTTCAAGTACGGTATCTTCGCTTATTTGTGCTCTTTGATCACGTTTGATTTTATTTTTCACTTCTTCCATAGATTCCTTAGGATCGGGCGGTGTTTTGTCAATCAGTTTGATGATATGCCATCCATAAGAGGTGGCAATGGGTTCAGAAATATCGCCCGGATCATCCATCTGAGCAATTGTTTTAATAAACTCAGGTACCATTCGGTTGGAAGTAAACGGAGGAATCTCACCACCTTTTCTACCCGATGCTTTATCATCAGAAAATCTTTGTGCTAACGATTCAAAATCTTCTCCTTCAGATAATTTCTGAGCAATTTCATTTATTTTTTCCTTGGCCTGTTCTTTTTGGTCGGGAGATGCGTCGGGAGGTGTGGCCACCATGATGTGGGCAACTTGTCCCTCGCCCAGTGCAGGCAATTTATCAGTAACTTTTATGATATGATATCCGAAACGGGATCTTACAGGATGGGAGATTTGATTGACCGGAGTTGAATAGGCAGCGGTTTCAAAAGGATAAACCATATTGAACACTGTGAAATAACCCAGATCGCCATTATTTCCTCTCATGGCAGGACGGTTGGCGGTAGCGGGCATACCCTTTGCGGAAGGATCATCAGAAAATTCAGCAGCAACCTCTTCAAAACTTTCGCCATTCAGTATTTTTTCTCTGAGTTCCATGATTTTATTCCATGCTTTCAATGTATCTTCAGGGGCTGCATGTTCTTCAAGATTAATCAGTATGTGAGAGGCTCTGATGTCAAATTTCATTCGTTCCATAGCTTCTTCAACCAGTTGATTGGTAACTTCCTGGTCGGTAAGATAGGGTTGTGCAAGTTGCTCCCTGTAACCACTAAGTTCATCAATAAATGCTTTATTTGTATCCATTCCCAACTGAAGTGCTTCATAAACTTTAAGATTAAAGTTAACGAATAATTCAAGGTATTCTTCCACAGACCTGGGATCCATTACCTGGGGATTAAGGTTGTTTTTTGTATATACATATTCAAATTCAGAAAGTGTGACTTTTCTTTCATTGATTTCAAGTAATACCGGATCATTTGGCTTAGCATAATTGTTGAATGGCAAAGCAATAAATGCAATAACAAGAATAAATCCAATCAGAATCTTTTTCATTTGTTTATTATTTTTTATTATCAGATACCTGCCCTGTTTTTTTCCGTAAAAGGGGATCTCCCCAACATGGTAATCACGTAAAATGTAATTCCCGTTGAAATCATTGATTTGTGTTTGTGTTTTTCACTGGAAAATACATGGCTTGGTTCATCTGGTTATAAATTTGAAATTTTGGTAATCAGAAAAATACTTTTTTACAATGGCAGCATATAACATAAAGAAACATTACAACTAAACATTACACTTTTTGTAGTTTTTTCTCGAATCATGCTTTCCATTCCGGTAAACAGAACCGGGCATGAATGTTCACTAATTTACACAAACGCACACAATCATCAAATATTACGTAATTAGGAAAGAGTTATCTGGAATAATTGGGCGACTCTCTGGTGATGGTAACATCATGCACATGGCTTTCATTGATTCCTGAATTGGTTATTCTGATAAATTTAGCTTCTTTCAGCGCTTCAATATTCTTTGCTCCACAATATCCCATGCCAGCTCTCAATCCGCCTACCATTTGGTGAATAACCTCAGAAAGTGTTCCTTTATAGGGAACCCTTCCTACAATTCCCTCGGGAACGAGTTTTTTCACATCATCTTCCACATCCTGAAAATAGCGGTCTTTCGACCCCTGCTGCATAGCTTCAACCGACCCCATGCCTCTGTAAGTTTTGTATTTCCGACCATCAAAAATGATGGTTTCACCCGGTGCCTCTTCCACACCAGCAAACTGCGAACCTGCCATGATACAGGAAGCACCAGCCGCAATAGCTTTAACAATATCTCCTGTATACCTGATACCACCATCAGCTGTGATGGGGATACCAGATCCGCGAAGGGCTTTGGCAACATCATAAACGGCGGTAAGCTGGGGTACTCCAACACCTGCCACGATACGGGTGGTACAAATAGAACCGGGACCAATACCGACTTTGATACCATCAGCACCATATTTGATGAGGTCTAGGGCTGCTTCGGCGGTGCCAACATTTCCAACAACAGCATCCAGTTCGGGATATTTTGCCTTAATTTTTTTTGTCATTTCCAACACACCTCTTGAATGACCGTGAGCAGTGTCAATCACCACACAATCTACATCTGCTTTCACCAGTGCATCAACACGGTCTAAGGTATCCCATGTAACACCAATAGCAGCTGCTATTCTCAAACGACCTCTTTGATCTTTGCAGGCATTGGGGCGTTCCTTAATTTTCAAAATATCGCGGTAGGTGATCAAACCAATTAAATGATAATTTTTATCTACAACAGGAAGTTTTTCAATTTTATGTTCCTGAAGGATCTTCTCCGCTACAGAAAAATCAACAAATTCAGAAGTTGTAATAATATTTTCGTGTGTCATTACTTCTTTGACGGGTTTTGCAGCGTTTTTTTCGAACCGCAGATCGCGATTGGTAACAATTCCCACCAGTTTATTGGATTGATCGATTACTGGGATACCACCGATTTTGTATTCTTTCATGATGGCCAATGCATCACCGACCAACGCATTATCATCGAGTGTAACAGGGTCGATAATCATCCCATTTTCTGAACGCTTAACTTTCCTGACTTTGTTTGCCTGTTCTTCAATGGTCATATTCTTATGTAAAACACCAATGCCGCCTTCCTGTGCCATCGCAATAGCCATTCTCGATTCGGTTACCGTATCCATGGCAGCCGAAACCACAGGGATTTTCAAAGAGATGTTTCTGGAAAACTGTGTTTGGAGACTTACCTCCCGGGGAAGTATTTCGGAATAAGAAGGGACAAGAAGTACATCATCGTATGTTAAACCTTCTTTAAGGAATTTATTGTCTTGATTATCCATGGATTTATCTTGTTTTTTTAAAGTGCAAAAGTATGAAAATTTGTAAGAACCCTTACAAAAATAATAAATAGCCTTTGCAAGAAAACGCCAAATACTGCGTTATTCTCGTTTTCGAACCGATCATGACAAAATTTTTGACACACACGCCCATGATTATAATTTCCGGCATGTAAAACATGTAGTCAGAGTTTTAGCGAGCTCTCTCGTCGGAAAAAACGAGAACCTACTTAATCAAATTATCAACAGATGAATCAGTCATCTCGTTAAGTTTAACGAGACTCCTTAAATTCATCTCATTGAAAAAACGAGGCGAAATCCTTTTCTTTGACGATTTCTTATCAAAGACATAAAAAATAAGGGTTTTCTTGCTGACACTAACAACAAAATTTGAGTAAAAAGTTGACATCGGAAACATTATTTGGCATTTTTCACCATATCATCAAAACATCTCCCCTTTTCACGTGCTCATTGCCTTTGGAGTCGATATATTGAATCACATAATAATACAATCCGGCAGGCAAAACCCTGCTTTCATCAAATCCATCCCAGTGATCATTTTCATCTTCGGTAAAAAATATACTCTCACCCCACCTGTTGAATATATTCATGGAATAATCTGAGGGTGTGAAATTAGAAAAAACGGGTTTAAATACCCTGTTCTGCTCTATATGACTTCGTGGATGAAAAGCATTGGGTATGAAAACCTCCGGATCATTTTCAATGGCGGCAATATTTGAATTCACTTCAACCACCGAACCAGTTTCAATGGAGAAGGCGCTTACCGCAACGATTCTGTAAAACACATCCTGATCAGTTACAGACCCCACAGGGTCATCAAAAGACAATGAACCGGGCTCTAAACTGGCAATCATTTCAAATTCAGATGCATCTCCTGTTTTTCTGAGCACAGCGTAATGATCGATCATCAGATCGGAATTGTCCCACCCATTATACCTGTTCCATTGCAGTGTATGAATATCAGATTCCGGTTTTGATGCTGATAAGAATATAGTTGCAACAGAATCAGTTGCCTGAGCAACATGCATACAACTGTCTAAAACAACAGTACGGTAAGATTCAGAAAATAAATTCGCCTGTGATTGCTGATCGTAAAACCGGATAAAAGATGTTGTGTTATCTGTATTGACAACAGAATCCGATGAAACAAACCTGTTTTGATCCCTGTCAAATTTTTCCAGAACGAAAGTAAGATCAGCAACGGGGTCTTTCATCCGGAGATCAATTTCAACATTCTCAGAATCATTGGAAAGAGAAACACGGTGTGAACTGACTTTGCCCGGTAAATCAACGTATTGAGCATCGATGCAGGAAGTATTGGATGCTGATGAGATACTTCCCTCCTCGTCAAAAGATCTAACGATGAAACAATATTTTGCATTGGTTTGGTAAGGGATCGTAAATTTGGTTGAATCAGCAGATATCGCACCCTGTTCCATGTATTCACTTCCGTTTACCGACATATAAACAGATGTACTATCAAAAGGAAATTCAACAGGATTTGGAAATTGTGTAAAATCACTGACCTTGTAATTATCCCATTGAAGGTATATTTCTTTTTCGCAGATCTTAAAGGTGGGTTGGTGCAAAAAAATTGTACTATGAATTTTCTCAGCGGGAATAATCTGGTCATCAAACTCGTCATAAGGTACTACATAGTAAGCATATGACCTGTTTTGGGCATCGATACTGTTATCAATAAAAGTGTCCGATGAAAGGGGTAATCTTATTACAGTATTAAAAGTACCATCATCCAGATTTCTTTCAATTTTCACGTATCCCTCTTCAATTTCCGTTTCCAGGTTCCATGAAATGACCACATGATTGTCTTGGTTTACGCTTACCGAATCGAGTACAAGACTTGTATTTTGTCCTCTCGATAAGGAAGACATCGTGACAAACAAAATTATAAAAGCGGTAATTTGACTGATGGGGTTCATCCTTGCTACATTGTATTAACTATTCCGGACACCTGCCGCGCCATTAGAGGGGCGTTTCATGATTGCTGCTTTCAAGAGTTTATTGGTTTTCCCCGCTATCATACTCGCTTTATTTTTCATCTGATTAAATTTTATTAAAGTGGTCAGATGGAGCTCGCCAGCAATCTGACTGCATGTTTTAC
>CAYMLS010000190.1:0-6420 GCA_964390665.1 uncultured Bacteroidales bacterium
CTTTCTTTATCAAGCACAGATAAAATCGTGGGTTTTCTTGCTGACACTAAATATATTCCTGTAAAATGATACTTTCAAAAATTAAAAGATTTGCCGCAACACTTTTTCTTCTGTTTGTTTTATCTCATGCTTTCGGATTTGCAAACATCAATTTCGATGCGGTTGAACTAACCCTTTATGTCAACAATCAGCATCCCGATGCCAGTGACTGGAATTCCGGAACAGCAAAAGACAAACCTTTACTTACGCTGGGGCATGCGCTGGAACGTTCCAAAAACATCCCCACACACATCGTTATATCCAGGGGGCACTACCGTTCTTACTTCGACATAAACACTACGCAACTCCTTATTCTGGAAGCAGAAACACCAGGGGAGGTGTATTTAACGGGCAGCGACGTGTTTGAAAACTGGAACAAAGAAAAAGATTATTATTTCCATGATTGGTTTTACAACTGGGGGTTTTTCCACGATTCTTTATCTTGCTTCGGGCCTTGCAACCTAAGCGACTACCAGCGCAGAAGAGAATTGGTATTTGTTGACGGAAATCCCGTTTTGCAGGTAATGAGCAAAAATGAACTTACAGAGAACACTTTTTTTGTAGATGAAACCAACAACAAAATATACCTCAAAACGCTACCTGAAATTGATGTAATGAATTCTATAGTGGAAGTGACCACAAGAGGATATGACATATACGATCTGGGGCGCAATGGTAGTCTGGTAAAAGCAACGGTACATGATGGGCAGGGCCTGGTATTAAAAGGACTGGTATTTCAACATGTTGCCAATACAATGCACCAGGATGCGCTCACGGTATCTGAAACAGAAAACCTGATGGTTGAAAATTGCATATTTCAATGGAATAATGGAGTAGGGTTCGAAATGGAAAAATGCAGTAATGTGTCGGTAAAAAACACCATAATACGTTACAACGGAGAAAGAGGCATGGGATCATGGATGGGGAAAAACATTCATATAAAAGATGTTGAAATTTACGAAAACAACTGGCGCACAAACGCTCCAAAATTAATTGCTCACGATGCAGCAGGCATAAAAGTTTTTGGCGGAAACGATAACTTTATTCTGGAAAATCTTAAGGCTTATAATAATTACTGTCACGCAGTATGGTTTGATTGGGACAACGAAAATTATGTGATAAAAAACTCCCTGATCGAAAACAATCAGGAGGCAGGAATTATGCTCGAGGGGAGCCGTAAACCCGGCATCGTTGAAAACAGCATAATTAAAAACAATGACATAGGGGTTAAAGGATACGGACATGCCAATGTAAGCATAAAAAACACCATTGTATATTCCAACAATCAGCAATTTAGTTTTGGGCAGGATGGAAGGATCGTACAATATGATGACAACTGGGAAATAAACAGTGAAAACTGGACACTGACCGATAATATCATCATTGCTACTGATGATGAGCAGGTTTTGTTTTCATTTTTTGAATACAATAACCCCAATGCTCCTTCCACATGGGCTTCTACGGAGTTCTTCAGCACTGTTAAGGCAGATGATAACTTATACTTTCATCCATCCAATAAAAATCAGTTTCCCGATGGTGAACACCTCAATGGAGGACAACTCACTTTTTCGCAATGGAAAAGGGAAACCGGGCAGGATAAAAATTCTAAATGGAAGTATACAGACCCTTTCAGTGATGATGAAAACAAAAGTAAGTTTGACCAACAAAAAAAATAATTATTGAGATAACCAAACAAAAATACATACGAATATATGACTGGTTCTGAACTAATTATTAAACCAAAATACCAACAACCTACTCACAAATTTCACCATACCTGGAAAGGAATAGGGAATATTGATCAAATGAGGTGGATGGGTAGGAAAGATTGCCTGCAACAACTGGAAATTGCCCACAAAGAATTGGGAATAAATCATATAAGGGCAGTAGGGCTCTTCGATGATAACCTTTTTGTAGTGGGTCGTGATCCTAAAAATTTTAAAGACTTTGATGAAGGTGAAACCAGAACCAACTGGCAATATATCGATTATATTTTTGATGAATTACTGGATATTGGGATCAACCCAATGTTTACCACAGCATTTATGCCAGCAGCATTGGCCTCCGGCGATCAAACGGTATTTGATACACGCAATAATGTTTCCCTTCCCCGGTCATACAGGCAATGGTCGGATCTGGTAACAGCCACTTTGAAGCATAATGAGTATCGCTATGGTAAAGCGCGGATGAAGGACTGGTATTATGAAGTATGGAATGAACCTAATCTGGGTGCCTTCTTTGGCGGTAATCAGGAAGACTTTTTCCAACTATGGAAAACAACCTGGAAAGCAATTAAAAGCATTGACCCTGATTACAGGATTGGAGGACCTTCAACCGCCAGGGCGGAGTGGATTCCCGAATTCCTTGATTTTGCCACGCAAAACAACTGCATGCCAGATTATCTTATCGGACATATTTACAACAATGACAGCGAATATGCTGCTTTGTCTCCTTTCTCCGGACCGCAGCAGGATAAAATAAACAAATCTCCTAATTTCATTGGTGGAGTGATAAAAGGAGTGAAAGAAATCGCCGATAGTTACAATTTTAATGGTGAAATACACTGGAATGAATGGGGACGCTCCTGGTTTCCTTACGATCCCTTGCGCGAAACAGCCAATGAAGCCGCTTTTATCGTAAAAACACTCTCTGAAGCCTCGCAACTTGCCGACTATTTTGCATATTGGTGCTTGTCGGATATTTACAATCAGCTGGGATATGGCGCTGAAACCTTTCATGGAAATTATGGAATGATAAACCTGCAGGGATTAAAAAAACCTTCCTATTTTTCTCATCAGCTTCTTTGTGAACTGGCAGATCAAAGATTATCCACTGAAACCAATTCAGATGACAAACAATTAAATGCCATTGTTACAAGCAATGGGTCAGATTTATCCATTCTGGTTTACAGTTATCTGCAGGACTATGAACTAAGCAATTCCTCACAAAAAATAAATGTTAAAATTCAGTTACCCGAAAATACTCCTGTAAAAAGGGAGAATGTGAAACTTTACAGAGTAAGTAAGGAAGAAAACAATATTGTGAGTAATTGGGAAAGAAAGGGATCTCCGGAATACATAAAGTATGATGAGCGAAATCAATGGAAAGAAGAAAACAGATTGGCAATAGACCATTCCCAATTTACCTTGCAGGAAAATAATGGAGCACTGTTTCTTCAGTTTGAGATGAACAGCCCGGGAATAACCCTGGCAAAGATTTTTTTACAATCCTGAAATGATACATGAACAGATAAGCACAGAGAAGCCACTTTTTTGAATTTATATAACTAACAATAGAAAGCATGAATAACCTGATAGATTCCTTTATTGTTCTTGGGTACTTTATCATTGTGTTTGTAATTGGTTTTTTCATCAGTAGAAAAAATGCTCTTAACAGTTCCCATGAATTCCTGACTGGAGGAAGGCATATGAAATGGTGGCAAACCGGTCTTACGCTCATTGCCATGTTTGTTGATCCCGGTATTATGGGAACGGCTGCCTTAAGTTTCATTTACGGATTTTATGTTATACAGTGGAATGGAGTAAACTTCTGGATATCAGGATGGTTTGCATCCATGTTTTTTGTTGCTATCTACTGGCGTTCAAAAATCATTACCACACCAGAATATCTTGAAAAGAGATTCAACGTAATGACCCGCGCTTTCTTTTCAATTGTGATGATTTCCACCATTATCGCTTTCCTGACATACGCTGTTTACCTGGGCGGGCTTTTGCTGGAAGAACTACTGGGATGGCATTTCTGGGTTAATGTTACCCTTATTGCCTGTATTGCTGGATTCTATGTGATGTATGGAGGGATGAAAACCATGCTGAAGATGGACATCATTCAGTCCATCTTTTTGCTGGTAACCATTTTTGTGATGGGCATCACAGGATTTATACTTTTGGGTGGTTTTGAAGGAATTCGGGCACTGGACTTCGAAGGACTGACCGGAAACAGGTTTAACACCCTTGTACCTCCTGCTGATTTTGATATCAGAACAAAAGCATTTTTCCCCCTACCCGCCGTGCTTACCTATGCCATTATCGCCTCCCTGTCATGGATTGTTTGTAATTTTAGTATGGCACAACGAATACTTGCCTCCAAAGACGAGTCGCACGCGCAAAAAGCATTGGTATTTGCAGGCATCTTCAATGCAGTACTGATGTTTATGGCCTATCTTGCCGGTGCCGCCATGCGGGTAAAAATGCCCGAAATCCTTCCTGATAAAGCCTTTATTCTGATGATGTTTGAGTATTTTCCTGTGGGTGTAAGAGGATTGCTCATAGCAGGGATCATGGCAGCATTGCTATCAACAGTCGATGGACTGATCTCTTCATCCAGTTCACTGTTTGCACAGGATATTTATTTCAGATTTTTCAAAAAAAATCTCACCGAAAAACAATCTAAAAAATACATCCGCATCATAGAGTTAGGTGTGGTGGTGCTGATATTTCTTTTTGTACCTCTCTTTCTGGGCGCACGATCGGCAATGGAGCTGGTACAGGGTTTCCTGGGCAACGTAATGGGCGTTATTATTGCACTATTTGTACTGGGTATATTTTTCAAACGAACCACCTCATGGGCTGCTTTTGGGAGCATGATCACAGGGCTCATTTTATCTTTTGCCCTTGATATGACTACCGATTTCAATTTTGCATTTATCGGAACCCTTTCATTTACCGTAACGGTAGTGTTGGGGTATGCCCTGAGTTTCATGGAAAAACCAACAGAAACTTCCAAACTTAAAAACCTTACCATATGGACACTTGAAGATGTAAAAGGACCTTTTGTAGGTCTTAAATCATGGCCCAAACTCTGGCTGTGGGCTATCATGCTGCCGTTGATCTGGACATCTCTCATGTTTTTATGGGAATGGTATATGGGAGGAGTTTAGCCTTTAAAGTGAAATGAGCAAAATGAGAAAAAGTGAACGTTTTCAGGAAAAATTGAAAGTGAATGTACAAAGTTTAAAGATATGATAAAGCAATTGAAGTTAAAGAGCGAAAATTTGAGACAAAAGAGTAAAGAAATGAGGGTGAAGAGTTTAAAGTTAAGAGATGATAGTGAAGACTTAAGATCAGGATTTTACATTAAAAAAACAAAGGAAAAATATGCCATCTGATTATTATTTCTCAAATTCCGGTAATGATCGTAACAATGGGATTTCTCCAGAAACGCCCTGGAAAAGTTTGGAAAAATTGGATACTATTGAACTAAAGCCTGGTGACGGGGTGTTGTTAAAATCCAACGATCATTTTACCGGAATCATTTCGGTAAGAAATTCGGGTACAAAAGAAAATCCAATAAGAATTGGTTCTTATGATGAAGGGCAGCAACCTGTATTGTCGGGCGCTGAAAGAGTTTTCATCAAGGAAGCAGATAAAACCAACAACATCTGTAAATGCAGTGTTGAAAAATTGGTTAAAGGTGTGTTTCTTGGAAACAAATGGCTTCGCATTGCAAGGTATCCATCTGAAGGTTTTTTCGGAATCGATGATGGAGATAAAATCAGCCTTACTGACAGAGAATTATTGTTAGATGAAGTAGATTGCACCGGTGCAACAGCACGCATACGGGCAGTAAACTGGCAATATGAAATTGCAAAAGTTTCCCGACACGAAGGCGATACGCTCTTCTTTGAAAAGCAAATGATCTATCAATGCAACAAAGACTACGGTTATTTCCTGGACGACAAACCGGAATTCATGACGGAGCCAGGCGAGTGGTATTATGACCAGGAGATGGACACATTATTCTTCATTCCACCCCGAAATTCCAACATCTATGAAGAAAGTATTGAGGCCGTTTTACACGATTGTGGTATTAAAGTTTATGGCAACAGCCATATTCTGATCAACAACATACATTTGGAAAAATACCAACTGGCGGGCATTCTTTGCGAAACCGGAACAAACAACATTTCGGTTGAAAATTGCAAATTCTCTTACATCCACCAGGATGGAATATACATGGATAGCGGGTGTAAAAAAGTTGAAATCAAAAACAATATCTTAAACAATATAAAAGGCAGAGCTATTGCCTGCCTGGATTGCGAAGATTGCAGCATTACCGGCAATTCAATAAAAGATATCGGTTTGTCCCCCGGCTATGGTTTTGATGGTGTAAACAGTGGTACAGGCATTGCCATACTCAAAACAGAATTGGTTTATGCACTGTCTGCAAATGTTCTGGAAATACTCTCTGGGAAAATCCCTGCTGATATCATTAAAATGTTGGAACCTTATGCCGGGCTCCCCTTTGCCGACGAAAAGTTCCTGCTTAGCTTTCTGGAAGAGAAACTGGAAGCAAGCGCAATAAAACCCTGGCCGAACTGAGCCCGTATGTGCACCTGGGGGCCACCAGCGTGGATGTGCTGGA
>CAYMLS010000190.1:6430-10174 GCA_964390665.1 uncultured Bacteroidales bacterium
CCCTGGCTGAATGAAATAGGCCTTACTGTGCGCAAAAACCTGCCCGGTGAGGGGTATGACTCAAAAAGCAATTATGTTGGACATAACATCATAGAAAATACCGGACTGCACAGCATTCGGATAGATGGCAAAAATCATTTGTGTGAATTCAATATCTGCAAAAACTCCCTGCTGTTCATGAATGATGGAGGTTCGATATACAGCTGGGCGCAGGATTACAATTACTCTTTGCAAACTACCATCCGGAAAAACATCGTAATCAATGCCAGGGGCAATGTAATAGCAACCCCCGATTTTCACCGGTTCGCCCATGGTATATATATCGACAACAAATGCGTGGGATTTACCATTGAGGAAAACATTGTTACAGGCACCACATGGGGTATTTTACTGAACGATGAATCGCGGGAACATACCATTAACAAAAACACTGTTTTTGATAATACCATCGGGCTGGCTTTTTCCGAATACTTTATGCCGGGAACTTTATATGGATGCAGTGCTCATGACAACATCCTTTTTGCACGCCAGCGAAACCAGCGCGCTATGCATATTGAGAGCCGGATTTGCGAAGACTTTTCTCCTGTTGTTACAGACCGTAATTTCTATGCAAGCTCGTATTATACTTTTCCCATTATGCGATTAACCTTCAGAAATAATCACCGTGTATGGGAAGAATACGACCTGAAAGCATGGCAGCAGGAAACCGGCATGGATATGAATTCGCAGTATTTCGCCCCGCACGATCCCGAAGCCAGACCCAGAAACGCATTCATCATCATCAACGAAACCAGGGAAAAAAGTACGTTTAAGGTAGATAACTCCACAAGAAACCACTTTGATATATACGGCAACTTGTTGGGTGATGAAGTTATCCTGGATCCATTTTCTGCAATGATAATACTCAACGATTAATACTTATTCAATGATGATTTTTTTATGGAGAAACTAACCCGTACCCGTTTTCTTACCTTTCCTGCATTGGAAAAGTTTGATATGATCAAAAGTTTTTACTTTTTTATTCATATCAGTTTTGCCATTATCATCACCTATCTTCCGGCCTATATGAGTGCCAGTGGCTATTCCGGAAAGCAGATCGCTCTTTTAATGTCCATCGGATTTGTGATGGCATTCTTCGCTCCCCTTCTTTTTGGTATCATTGCCGATCGTTCGCAGCGTCCGGCGCTGATAATGCGCATACTGTTGCTTCTTACAGTTGTTTCTCTTGTCCCCTTTTTAACCCCTGACATTGGATATTCACTATTGTTGGGGGCGTACTTCTTTTATGCCTTTTTCCATGTTCCTGTTATGGGTATTGCAGATTCGATGGCTACAGCAAAAGCAAAGGAGCGGGACAGCGATTATGGGAAAATAAGAATGTGGGCGGCATTGGGTTGGTTCATAGCAGCATCCGGGTTTGGCATTATCATGGATTTTCTGGGTTTTGGCCCCGAATCGCCCTGGTTGTTCGCGGTGCTGATTATTTCTTTTTTCATGGTTTTCCTTACTTCACTTACCATAAAAGAAAGAGAACCACAAAAAAAAGACCGTTTAAAATTATCGGAAGTCAAAGTTTTTTTCCAGAAACGTTCTTTCACCATTTTCCTGATTGCAGTAGTATTCCATTATATCAGCATGGCACCCTTCGGTCAGTTTGTTGGGCCGCTTGTGCAGGAACTGGGTATGAGCCAATCGGTCCTTGGCATGACTGCCGGCATGGCAACCGGCATTGAAGTACTTGTTTTGCTGGCTTTTGGATGGCTCTCAAGAAAACTCAGACTTGAAACGATCCTGTTGTTGGCGGTAATCGTTACCGGCATCAGATGGTTTCTGGTTTCCATCGTTACCACGGCTGTACCATTGATTCTTGTTCAGGGACTGCACGGTGCCACTGCAGGGCTGTTCATCGCAGGTGCAGTTACCCTGGTAGGCAATCTGGCACCTAAAGGCATGAAGGTTTCCGGGCAAATGCTTTTTGGTCTTGCCGGCGCGGGCATAGGAAATCTGATTGGCACCAACCTGGCCGGTATCCTGTTCGATTATTTCGGGTCCATTCAGAGAACTTTCCTCGTGGCGGCTTTCATCGAGATCATTCCAGCCATCCTTTTTATTTATTTGATCATTACCAACAAAAAAGAAAATAAGTCCACTCCAGATAATCAACAACCAGAACCCAAACAAACCACCTGAATCGATTACCAGGACAACTTTGCTAAAAAACAAGTAAAAACCTTTTAACGAATTCAGGAAACTGTTTTATAAAACTTAGTACAATGAAAAAAAGAATGTTCATAATTCCCTTGCTGATAATGGTCATGACAACGCTAAATCTTTCTGCACAGCAGCCCCCGGCAGATTATATGAAAAAGTATCATGAATCCCGCAAAAGAACCCAGTGGATGACCGAGGCAAGATTTGGTATGTTCATCCACTTTGGGGCTTATGCCGTGCCTGCCCGGGGTGAATGGGTGAGAAATATTGAAGGGATAACCAAAGAAGCGTACCAAAAGTATGTAGATGCCTTTAACCCGGTGGATTGCGATATGGCAGAATGGGCAAAACTGGCAAAGGAAGCAGGAATGAAATATGTAGTAATGACCGCCAAACATCACGACGGCTTTTGTTTGTTCGATAGCAAACTCACCGATTATTCCACAGGTAAAACCATTGGTCGTGATCTTGTCAGGGAATACCTGGATGCATTCCGGGCAGAGGGGCTAAAGGTTGGGCTTTACTACTCTTTACTTGACTGGCACCATCCGGACTATCCCAAATACGATGATGCCATCCACCCAATGAAGGGAAGGGAAGAGTTTAAAGACGAGACCATCAACTGGGATAATTACCTGGAATACATGCATGGGCAGGTGAAAGAACTAACCACCCAATACGGTAAACTCGATATCATGTGGTTTGATTTTTCTTATGATGATATGACAGGAGAAAAGTGGAAAGCACAACAACTGGTTGAAATGGTAAGAAAAAATCAACCAGGCATTATCCTGAATAATCGCTTGCAGGCATCGGGCGAAGGGGTTATTGGTTTACGCGATTACTACCTGGGCGATTTCGACACCCCGGAACAGGGAGTGCCGGATGAGGATATGAAAGACGAATTTGGTAACCCTATCCGCTGGGAAACATGCCTTACCCTGAACAACAACTGGGGGTATGCACAAAACGACAACAACTGGAAATCACCTTCATTGGTGATTCAAACACTTGTGGATATCGTCAGCAAAAATGGCAACCTGTTGCTCAATGTCGGCCCTGATGCAAAGGGAAATATTCCGCCTGAATCAGTCGAAATTCTCCAAGAAGTGGGTAGATGGATGAAACTTAACGGAGAAAGTATTTATGGTTGCGGAAGTGCAGACATGGGAAGGCCAGAATGGGGAAGATTTACAAAAAAAGACAATGTACTCTACCTGCATTGGATGTACCCCAAAGTGGGTTATATCAACATGAAAGGATTTGCTGAAAAAACAGAAACAGTTACGCTCCTGTCCACAGGTGCCGAAGCTTCAACAGCTACCGAATGGTGGGGAAACAAAGAAAAAGGAAACTTTTTTATCAATATCAATATGCCGATCTATCATACTTTTTCTTTGCCAGACCAACATAACACGGTCATAAGGATGGAACTGACTGAATGATCTGTAATAACTGGTTTTTATGAATGAGTCCAATAAAAAAAGTATTTGTCCACAAATTTACACAAATTTACACGAATTTAATTGCCTG
>CAYMLS010000191.1:0-3039 GCA_964390665.1 uncultured Bacteroidales bacterium
GTTATTTGGAAAACAATAACCTGTTGATCTATGAAGCAGAAAACGGAGCGCTGGCCATTGAAGCTGCAAGAAATTACCTACCCGACCTCATTTTTATGGATTTAAGAATGCCCGTAATGGACGGATACCAGGCGACAAGGATTTTGAAACAAGACCCGGATTTGAAAAATATTCCCGTTGTGGCCCTCACAGCATCAACCATGAAAAGTCAGAATGAAGACCCCGAAAAACTCTTTCATGGCATACTCCATAAACCTGTAAAAAAACAGGCGCTTATTCGTATCCTGGCAAACCATCTGAAATATAAAAAGACCAAAAATGAAACAAGGCAAACCAACGATGATAACAAAGACAGTGTTTCTTCACATCATTTTATCATCTCTGAAGAAGTCAAACAACTATTCAATAAGCAACTTGCCGGACAAATTGAAGACCAGGGCGGATATGTTATACTCGACGAACTGGATACATTACTGGAGCAGATAAAAGAGTTCAGCAATAAATATAAAGTACAGGCGCTGCAAGATTCCCTGGAAAAGATCCAGCTTTACAGAGACGATTTTGATCTGAGGAACATTCAGGAAACTTTGTACACCATTAAAAATTTATTCCGTTAGCAATTAGCAGATTACAAATTATCAGTATGACAAGAATGAAAAAGGATAAAACCTCCAAAGATTTGATCCTTGTAGTGGATGATCAACCTGCCAATCTGAAAGTTATTGCCAACATCCTGCAGCAAGAGTACAATCTCGCCTTTGCAAGCACCGGCATCCATGCCCTTGAAATGATCGAAAGGAAACCTCCCGACCTGATCCTGCTCGATATCATGATGCCGGAAATGGATGGCTTTGAGGTTTGCAGAAAGATCATGGAAAACCCCAAAACAAAAGAAATCCCGGTTATCTTTCTCAGTGCCAAAAGTGAAATTGAAGACATTGTGAAGGGTTTTCAATCAGGAGGAGTTGATTATATTACCAAACCTTTCAAACCGCTGGAAGTAAAAGTGAGGGTCAGAAACCACCTGAAAATACAAAATGCCATACGCGATAAAATAGAAGCTGAGAAACAAAAACAGGTGCTTCAAAAAGAGGTTGAGGTAGCCAAAAGAAATTTAATATTTAAGCAAAAATTTATCGCTAGCCTCAGTCATGAAATGAGAACACCCCTTACCGGCATCATTGGTATGCTCGAGATCATTCAAAAAACCAACCTTGATAAAAACCACGTTGAAGGAGACCGCGAAAAATATATGGCACTGGGCATGGACGAGTACCTGACCAAACCGGTTAAAAAGGGTGATTTTGAGGAATTGACCGGGAAATTATTTTCACAACCCCAAAACCCGCAAAACGGTTGAAAAACCTTTGAGTGGTTAGATTCCTGCCAAAAATCTTAATTCTGCATCCTTCGTTCATCAAATATACCATTGGGAAATTCAGCAGCATAGGTGGTTTCGTTATATTTTTCCTCACCATGATCTTTGCTTGGGAATCGATCGGTAAAGATATACAGCACTTCCGGATCCATAACCGGGCCACGGTTTTTAAAGTCGGTTTGGTTGCGAAACAGGATGTTGTAAGGACCAGGAGCTTCGTGTTGCGAGGGAGAACCCGTACCAAAAGGCCGCCAGCTATGCCATTCCGGAATCCGTATCTCGTTGTTTTCAATGAGATTGTGACCACGATCGCCATTGTGAAAATTTACATCGGTCTCAAGATCACAACCATACAGCACGTTATAAGAACTGGATTTATGAATGCTCAAATGCCTGAGCCGGCCAACGGTTTCATTGTACAACAAGCAATGATGGGAATGGATAAGATTATAATATCCTGCTCCTCTTCCCCCTTTGTTATAGGCCCGGTCTACCAGATTATGACTGCATGTAATATGTTCGCTCAACCGGATACGTATGGGATCGTTGCCTGCCTGCAGTATGTTGCAATGTGATATTTTGCAGTTTTCTGAGCGTTCAATCCATACAGAGGTAACAAACAAACTATCGGTGCGGGGATCGTGCCCGTGAAAAACTCCTCTTACCCATTCGTGGTCATACTCATCAAAATCAAAGGGTTCAAAGTCAACCGCTTTGTAAATGATGGTCAGGTTTTCAAGGGAAGCATTGTTCACCTGGTCAAACAAAAATGCTGCACTGTTTCCTTGTGGGGGCATATGATGCTTTGATTTTTCAAAGACCTCTTTCATCTTTATTTCAAAAACGCTTGAATCGCGCGAAATACCCACCACAGATACATCAGACGGGATCTTCACGGTTTCATAGATCTCATAGTTGCCTTGTGGTACGATCAGGCGTCCGCCACCACTTTCTCCCAGGCGATCGAGTTGCTCCTGCAAAAAAACAATTTCTTTCAACGTGTCGGTGTTCGCTCTTTCAGAAGAAGGGATAAATGCATCCGTAACACCAGCAGTGTTCCAGCAAATGCTGTCGCTTTTGATCACTTCCAGTTCGGAAAGTTCGCAATATGCAGATCGCATAGTATTGGAGGTATGGTTCTGACATGCGCCGGAAACGACAACCAGGGCGATAAAAATGATACGATTCATGTTTTTCTGTTTTTTCGTGAATAATTGGAAATGTTTTTTGTTGACTGATTCCTGAGTTTTAAAATGTGTTGGGCAATGATATAAAAAAAATGATTTCGCTTATTCTTCAAATACAAATCCCACTTCCTGGTCACCCGTCATAAGTGTATATTCTCCGGGCTCAAGGATGGGTTTTCCCTGTGCATCCGGATAGGCAAGGTCGGTCAGCGGGTCAATTTCAAAAGCAAAGGTTTCGGATTCACCCGCTGCCAGCTCTTTCTTCTCAAAAAACTTCAGGGATCTTACCGGGCGGGTGATCTGCCCATATTCCTGCCTGATAAACCATAGCACCGATTCTTTTCCATCTCTTTCCCCCGTGTTTGAAACTTTTACCGTGGCAGTTATCGTGTTTTGTTCTCCTTTCAGTGTTGAGGAGGACAGTTTTAAATCTTCGTACGTAAAGGAGGTGTAACTCAATCCTTCTCCGAAATT
>CAYMLS010000191.1:3049-10125 GCA_964390665.1 uncultured Bacteroidales bacterium
GCCGATAGCATAGCGTTCGGTCTCTTCGTCATTTTCGTGCAGAAAGGTGAAAGCAGTGGGTTTATGATCATAATTGATCTGGAAACTCTGGTGGTAGGGATAGGTGAAAGATAGTTTCCCGGAGGGGTTTACATCGCCCATCAACACCTCTGTGATGATCTCTGCACCGAAAAAACCGGGTAATCCGGCAAAAAGAATGGCATCCACTGCATCAACCTGGTCGGGAAATGTCCGTGGGCGTCCTTCTGTGAGTATAACAATAACTGGTTTTCCGGTTTTCAGAGCAGCATCGATCAGGTCTCTGTCCTGCACAGGCAGATCGAGATCGGTAATGTTGTTGTGTCCTTCCGAAAGCGCCGTATTTTCGCCGGTGGCGATCACAACAGCATCTGCTCCCACTACCCTTTGATTGATATTACTTACATTTGCTGTCTTCACCTGGCTGCTCCCCAGTCGGTTTATCAATGCCTCCTGAATGGTTTTCATCTCCTCCGGAAACATCGAATCATCTTCATGTTGCCATATATAGGTCCATCCGCCTGCTAACGATCTTTTGATGTTGCTTGTTGATCCGGCAAGCACAAGGGTAGCGTTTTGATCTAAGGGAAGGATATCCTGCTCATTTTTCATCAAAACAAGGGATTCGCGAACCGCTTCTCTGGCTGCTTCATGGTTTTCTGGTTTTCCGGTGGTATTCATTTGCGCAGGAAAAGGGTTTTCAAAAAGTCCCAGATCGTATTTCAGATCAAGGATGCGTTTGACAGATTCATCAATTCTGCTCATGGGTATCCTTCCTTCTTTCACAAGTTCGGTAAGATGATCGCAAAAAGTTGTGGTATAAGGAACCATCGACATGTCGACCCCCGCCATAATGGCTTTGTAAACGGCCTCCTTTTCGCTGGAGGCTACTTTGTGTGCAGCATGCAGGCTGATGATATCTTCCCAGTCTGTGATCACCACACCCGCGAATCCCATCTGCTGGCGCAGCAGTTTTGTGATCACCTCATACGAGGCATGCACGGGTACTCCGTTGATCTCGCCGCTGTTGAGCATTACTGTTTTCACGCCGGCATCTATTGCTGCCTGAAAAGCAGGGCGATGTATTTCGTGCAGCTGCTGATCTGAGATAATGGCAGGTGATCTGTCGCGCCCGGTTCCGGGGTCGGAATACCCCAGAAAGTGTTTGGCTGTAGCGGCCATTTTGGCACCGTTGGAAGCGGTTGTTTCCTGAATGCCTTCAACATATGCTTCCCCCATCCGTGCAGCAAGGTAAGGGTCTTCGCCATAGGTTTCATGAACGCGGGGCCAAAACTTGTTTCTTGCCAGATCGAGCACCGGATTGAAATTCCAGTGATGACCCAGATGACCGGCTTCTTCAACGGTGATTACTGCAGCTGTTTTTGCCAGTCCCGGATCAAAAGAACAGGAAAGGGTGATACTGTGGGGGAAGATGGTTGCCCCTTCCAGGTAGGAGGCTCCATGTATGTGGTCGATCCCAAAAATCAACGGAATGTCTAAGCGGCTGTGCTCCAGGTTGATCTCTGCGAGCGTTTTGCCAAATGTATACCAAACTTCGGAAGAAACAGCATATCCATTGAGGAATGAACCCACATGGTAATCTTTTACAAAATGCTCAAGTTTCTTTGTGTCGATATTGAGAACACCCGATTGGTTCCATCCGGCAACAGATTCCTCGTCAAGGATCTCCGATATGGATATCTGGGTCATTTGTCCCACTTTTTCTTCCAGGGTCATTTGCGACAAGAGCGAGTCAACAAAATCCTCTCTTTTGTTTTCTTTGTTTTGTTGGCATCCCCAAAACAGTATGAATACAATCGTTGATAAATAAAATGTTTTTTCCATTTGGTTATAAATTGTTTTTGTTGCGGTGCGCTGCACCTTTCGTTAAAATTCTAATGACAGTTTTCTACAAGCATGACGGTGCGCTGGAAAATCTAAACCGGCAGCGCCGCGCAACCTTTGCAGATCGTTTGTTACGCGAAACCTCAAAAGGTGCAGCGCACCGTAACGATCTGTCCTGCAAAAATTCATCAGCGGTTGACATGGAAATTTTTGATCATTTCAACGAGTTGCTGCCTCTCAACACTCGTAAATTGTGAAATCCGGGGCAAGTATTGAACCTGTAGGTTGCTGTGCTTAGCGGCATTGTCCAGTTGATCTTTCATGATGTCAGGATCAATATGCCTCGACTTTTCATTGATAAAAACAGATTTTCGGGCATCAGAGGCAACGAGCATTTCCTGCAGATCAACAGGTATCTCCATTTCCATTTGTTGGTACAAACCCAGTCGGGGGATCAGCCCTTTGTATTTGTAAAATTTTTCGATCCCTTCAATGCTTTCATCTTTGCTTCTGAAGGGGGTAAAGGGATCCAGTACTACCACATCGGTTACCCTTGGATCGGCAACAGCGGCAAAAACAGATACTGTTGCACCCAGGCTGTATCCCGAGAGGATCACATGTGCAGTATCTGCCACTGGCAGGTCATAAACAACATCGATGGCCGCTTTTACATCTTCCACCATTTTGCCCATGAGTGACCAGTTGGGATACCTTTGGTAAAACCTGGTGGCTTCGTGCTGCCTTGTACCGAAACCGATCATATCGTAAGCCAATACAGCATATCCAGCCTCTGTCAGGTCATGGATATAATCGTTCATTTCGGCAAACGACCAGCTGGTTTTACCGTATCCTTCGGCATAGGTGTATTCATGCAAAAAAATCACCACCGGGTATTTTTCTTTACCCGTATCCGGATAGTAGAAATCGGCATACAGCTGGTCGCCCATGCTTGCATAAGGGCTGATGCGCACGCGGTTGGCATTGCCAATGGTTTCGCGCGTGCGGAAGATGGCGGCCAGGTTGTCTTCTTTTGTACCCGGAGATAGTTTCCTTTCCAGGTGGTATGAAATTCCCGGACGAACCTCACCCAGCAACCACGATATATTTTGCCTGATACGGGAAATATCTTCGTCCTCTAATTTCTCTGCTTTCGAAATGTCTGTTTTCTCTACAGAGGAGGTTTGCAGTTGCTGATTGTTCTTCTTCCACTCTTCAAAGATGTATTGGTGCAACAGATCTTCAAAAGGGGGATATTGATTTCTGTTGAATTGTGCATCCAGGAAATCCAGAAAGTCTTCTATGTCGCGTGCATGGGTATTGTGGCGTACAGGTCGCTGGCGTATCTGTATTGATTCTGGTTTCCCGAGAAAATCATATGCTTTTTTTGCAGAATGGTATGATTTTTCCAGTCCCCAGGCATCCCCGTACAGGTCAAAGAAGCCTGCTGTAAGCAGGCATGGACGGGGAGCTACAATGGCCAGCAAGGAGTTCATATCCACAGGCAGGCGGTCTTCATGGCCATAAAACTCTTGTAGTTCAGGTATCCACCAATCAGGAAAATCGATCATGGTTCTTTGCATGGTGTGGGGGGCATAACGTCTGTCGCTGTGCCTTGCTGCCCTTACTCCACCAAAACCGCTGCTGCTGGGTATTACCGCATCAATTCTTTCGTCAAATGCAGCGGCATACAACGATTGTTTGCCGTTGCGGGAGTGTCCGGTAATGGCAATTTTATCTGTATCCACTTCTTCTCTCGAGTAAAGATAGGTCACCACAGCAGTTGCGCCCCATGCACGCTGCATCAGGCGGGCAAAATTATGGTCAGGGTACAACCCGCCATAGTTTTGTGTGTCATCCTTTGCATCGGCACCGGCATACAGGCAACCCATGTATCCCCGTCTCAGACCAATACCGATCCATCCGACATGATTCCATTGGGTCATCAACACTGGTAACTTGCTTTCTGAATCTGCTGGAAAGTACAGTTCTATGGTCATCTTTGCTTTAAAGTCTTTGCCAAAGCGCAGTTCAACAACTTCAATTTTCACTTCACCATCGTACCTGATCTCCAGAACTTCGCTTTTCACCTCCTCCGGGATGGGCGGCATGGTTCCGAGATAATATTGCTGCAGTTGGTTTCTGATCCATTCTTTTTGTTCCTGCCACTGCTCCCGGGTTTCTATGGGTGTTTCATTCTTTAACATCATGGGATCGGGCAACCAGGGTATGGATGGCAGCTCAGCAGGTTTTTTCTGCGCAAAAGCAGCAAGGATGATACAGTTTAAAATAAGTATAAATGATATTGTTTTGAAATCATGCATATGTTTGAAATTTAATTCTGGTTGCCAATGAAAGTTAGTCTGAGTAAATATCTTCCGAGTTTTTCAAAACAACGGGTTCTTTCATCGACATGAAATCGGAGTGAATGATCCTGCCTTTTTTTACATTGTCCAGGTACAGGGCAGGTCGGGAGTCGTCCTGATCATAGGTGGTTTGCATATTGAATATGGTAAGATTTTTTACATGCCTGATAAAAATACCATAGGCCGGGTAAGGCAGATCGCTGCCGTACATGCCCATCCAGGGGTAGTCTTTTTCGTTTTCGGGCATAGGGTTCAGTTGATCGGTCACAATACCACCGCGGGTTTCTATCCTGATATTGGAAAGGGTTACATTTTCAATGTAATGACCGGGAAAACCCGCTATGGTAGAACCATAATCGTTATAAACATTTTTGCAGATGATGTTATCCAAAATGATATTTCTCATTTTGCCGGGAGCGGGTTCCTCACCACCATATTTTCTTCCCCGGTTTCCCAGTCGCATAAACACAGGAGCATAGCTATCTTCAATCACAATGTTCGAGATCAACACTCCATCCATGGTTCCACCGTCAACTATTTCCAGCGCAATACCTGCACCATGCAGGGTGGTTCGGTTGGGGTCGAAAGCTTCTTTTTCGTAAGATGCCCGGATAATACAATTGGAAATGGTAATATTCTGAAAACCACCGCCCGATTCGGTGCCGGTTTTGATAGGTGTGATCTTGCTGGAAATAATACTGTTGGTAACTGACACGTTTTTCACATCTCTTGTTCCGAGCGATTTGAACACCAGTCCATCGTCATCGGCGTCAATAATGACATTGCTAACTGTCATGTCCTGACATTCATCAATATTCAAACCATCGTTGTTGGCATTGGCATGGGCATAAATTTCAATGCCCCGTATATCCACAAAGTCGCATCTTTTCAGGTGCATCGTCCAGTTATTGGGATTGATGGCTTTGATGTCGTGTATTTTGATGTTTTTTGAATTGTAGAAGAAAAACAATCGTGGTCTGTCGGGTTTGTGCCATTTGCTTCCATCATCTGTAAGGGGATAAGACCTGAAATGATCGCTGTATGCCCCATTGCCATCAATGGTTCCCAATCCGGTAATGGCGATATTTTCAACCCCATTGGCCATGATCAGTCCGAAGTATTGCTGACGTTGTTTGCCATCTCTTGTAAAAGACCTTGTATCTGTGATTCTATGAGGATAATCAATGGAATCGCCGGAACCGAAAAGTGTTGCTCCCATTTCCAGATGCAGTTCCACGTTGTTTTTCATCAAAAAAGAACCTGTCAGGTATTTTCCGGGTGGCACAATCACTGTTCCTCCGCCTTGTTTTGAGCAAAGATCAATGGCTTCCTGAATGGCGGCAGTATTGATTTTGGCACTGTCGCCTTTGGCACCAAAATCAACAATGTTGTAAACGCCTTCTGGTGGGTAGGTTGAACAAGCAGAAAGGAAGACAAAAAGGTATAACAATTTTACGGTTCGCATCATCATGGCATTTATATAAAAATAGGTTTATGGGTTTTACCTTACAGAGGCATCGATTTTCTGGTTCCAGTTTTTGGTGTCAAGGGGCAGAACATTGTTTTCTTCGCCCCACTGGTTCCATTCCTCTTCGAGTGCATCGGCTATCTCAGGATATTCCTCTATCACGTTGTGCAATTCGGTAGGGTCCTGTTTGATGTTATAAAGTTCCCAATCCCCGATCTTCCATGGCCAACCATATCTGGCAGCAACCAGTTTCCAGTCACCTTTGATGATGGCCCTGTTGGTTTCATGTTCAAAGAACAAAGCTTCACGTTCAAAAGGTTCTCCCGCAAAGGCAGGATACAGACTAACTCCCTGCAGCGGAATATTTTTGTTTTCACGTTCATAACCCGGGTACCTGGAGTCTGTAATATCCAGGATTGTAGACATCAGGTCGATGATATGTCCTCTCTGATCGAGCACGGCACCTTTATTTTTGATCTTTTCGGGCCAATGGGCAATGAAAGGTGTTGAAATACCCCCTTCGTGCGAATAGGATTTGTAGTGGTGGAAAGGTACATTGCTCACGTTGGCCCATGGTTCACGATAGCTGACATAGGTGGAGTTATCTCCGAAGGTTTCCAGGTCAGACATGTAAATCTGCCTGCCTATAGCTTCACCACTGGGTCCATTGTCGGAAAGGAAAACGATCAGGGTATTGTCCAGTTCATCATGTTTTTTGAGGGTTTCGATCAATCGTCCTATACCCAGGTCCATGCGGTGCATCTGGGCAGCATATACCGCCATTTTGGTGTCCTGAATGATTTTGGTTGTATCATCGAGTGTTTCCCAGGCAGGTACGTTTTCCGAGCGGGGTGTTAATTTCCAGCTTTCATCAAAAACCCCCAAAGCCAGCTGGTTTTCATACCTGAGGGTTCGCAAACTGTCCCATCCTATCATGAACTTTCCGCGGTATTTTTCAATATCCTCTTCCAGGGCATGAAGTGGGAAATGGGGAGCGTAATGTGCCAGGTAGAAGAAAAAAGGTTTGTCTTTCTGGTTTTCAAAGTGGTCTTCAATAAATTCTACCGTATGATCGTTGATGGCATTGGTAAGGTAAAAATCGTCAGAGGGCATGATTCTTTTGTCCTGCTCTGTAAGCGATTTGGGAACATAATAACCCCCGCCGCCCGACAGCATTCCAAAATAGCGATCAAACCCTCTGTTTGTAGGCCAGTTATGTTTAGGACCATCGTTGGTTTGAAATTTACTGAAAGTAACATGCCATTTGCCGGTCATGTAGGTGGCATACCCGTTTTGTTGGAGCACTTCAGCAATGGTGGGTGCCAGTGTATCCATATCGCCGCCATATCCATCTCTTCCCAGGTCAGATACAGTCATCCATC
>CAYMLS010000192.1:0-10125 GCA_964390665.1 uncultured Bacteroidales bacterium
AAGGTTTCATAGATCTCTTGCTTCTTTGCGCTGCGCTGACATTGCAACGCCGCCACCAAACCTACCCACCAAATCAGAAAAACTAATGAAATCCTTGTCATTTCGACCACAGGGAGAAACCTCAATCATTTTCCCGGACACCGATGATTCCTAACAAAACCAAAAAATCCATAACTGTGAGCTGTTTTACTTCGGTTGTATGTATTGTCATATGTTAGAACCTTCTCCATTTTTATCAGTTATATTCATCAATACAAACAAACATGCTATACAACAAATCATCAAACATGAAAATTATGGGAAACAAAAGATTTACCATTTTTACTGCATTCTTTTTATTTCTTTTTGCCACAGGATGTGTGTCGGTAAAAAGCACGCTCGACGAAGAGTATACCCGGAAACTTGATGTGGAACCGGATAAACTGGTGTCTCTTTCTCCCGATGGGGCTATGCTTCTGCTGGCAGAGAAAAACTCAGGTTCTTTAAGCCTTAACTATAACAATGCCCTTTCGCTTGTAAATACTTCCGGCGGCAATGTTGTCTGGACAGAGCAGGTAGGCAATATGGGTGATATTGGTTCTGATCCGGTTAATATTGAAGTGCTTTGGGATGAAGGGCTGATCCTGATGTTTTCCAGGTCAATAGGCAATTACAGGATCGCTGCTTTTGATATTCAGAACAGAGATCAACTCTGGTCCAAAGAGGGCAGCAATCCGGGGCGTGTATCCTATACCGGTAGCTACCTTGCGCAAAACAGCAGCTATATGATCCAAAATAATGATGGTTTGCAGGCCTTTGATCTGAGAACCGGGGAAATTTTATGGAAAAGGGAAGACCTGGATCTGGATGTTGATTTTGGCAAGGCAATTTTGGGTATGGAACAAACCAAAGATGTTGAGATCATTCATCTTGCATCCCTGGATCGTTACCTGATATCGCAAAACAACACGGTGATGCTGCTCAATCCTTATACGGGCCAAAATGACTGGGAATTAAATGCGAAACTGGGAAGCGTATTGCTGGCAGATATCTTCGATAATGAAAACCTTGCTGTGTTTTATGGGCCTCAGCAGGCTAAGCGCATTTCTTCTGCCTTGTCGGCCATGTCGGCCATGAGTGGAAATGAAATGGTTGGTAATGCTGCCAGGGTTTCGCGTGCGCTGGAAAGCGGTGTAAGAGACAACCCCATTTATATGGTTGATCTTGCTACTGGTGAGATGGTATGGGAAAACAAATTCAAGACCAACGGACATAAAAGGGTTCTGCTATACAACGATAAATTGTTGCTTACGGGTTTGGTTACCTATGCCTTCGACCTTGACAGTGGCTCGGTAGTTTGGCAGAATGTGGAGGAAGAACTTCTTAACGATGAACTTTTTCTTTCGATCATTGCCGAATTTACAGGGTTCGATTTTTCTGCAGGTGGCATATCCACGCCCGATAACCTGATTATTGACAACACCATGTTTGTGGTTTTTCCTGAGCAACTTGATCCCAGGGGCAGCAAAAACGAGATCAGCCTGCGCCGCTACGATGTTGATACGGGCGAATTGATATGGAAATCGGAACCCGAAAAGGTAACCGTCCGTGATTTCTTCCTGGAGCAGGGGCGCCTGTTTATGATCACCGACGGACGCTTTTCTTCTGCCTCCAACCTGATGGCGTACGACCCCTATGAAGGTGAAAAACTTTACCATATCAATACCAGAAATCCTTTCTTTAAATTGGTTTTTTCTTCCGAAAAAATCTATCAGATGGATATCTACGACGGACTGTATTCCTACGATATCCGCAATGGCGAGCAACAAGATGTTGAAACCCTGCGCGGCAGGGTGAGAGACATCATCGACCTGGGCGATCAACTTTGGGTGGTGTATGCTACGGGTGGATATTCTGCGATCATTGCCCTGCACGATAAAAATACGTTTCGCCTGACCGACCAGGTGGAAGTGCCGTTTTATAACAGAGATCATGTTACAGTTGATGATAAATTTTTCATCAACTATCAGTCGGAAGGGTTCAAAGGAATTCTGCAACTCGACCTGGAAAACATGCAGATGCTGGGTTATACCAGTGCTCAGGCACGCTGGAAAAAAACAAGGGACGACCGCAATGTAACCCTGGATCCCTACCATTATATCATGGATAATGAAGGGAACTATATTTACCGGATCGAAAAAGATGAACTGACGCGCTTCAGGGCACGTTAAAATTACCTCTCAGGCATTTACGTCAGGTAAGGGTCAACCTACATCATTCCGGGTTGACCCTTTTTGCTACAATCCAATGATCTGAATATGTCGAAATACAGTTAGTGTATTTTCAATAAACCAGAAAAAGAAAAGCGAAAATTCCCCACCAAAAGATGATTATTAAATTGCTGTATAAAACCCTTCCGGTGTTTTTTACCAGGGGTTCGACCCATTTTGGTGAACCCCAAAAGCAAACCGGATATTCTGTAAATATAAGGCGTGTGAATTTTTATGGAAATAATATTTTATTTCCTTTGTTTTTATAATAAATATGTCGATATTTACCGAAGGAAAACAATTATCTTCTTACCCTCTTGTCCTTTCTTCATCATCAAGATCGTAAGGGTTTCTAGTAAACATTATGAATACTTTTTTGATTCTTTTGCATTGTTTTTTTCCTGTAAAGGACAATGGATAATGCGGAACACTCCCGAATAATATGTTTTACAAGGATCATTTTATCCGGCAAACCCTTTTTCTTTCGCCCTGGTGCAGGTATTTTCCTATTCTGCCAGCCCGGGTTTATTTATAGGTCGTCTCCGATCCTCATCGTCAGATTTGCACTTCGATGCTTTTATCGTTATATCAGTAAATCGGTTATTTCCATGAAGACCTGTTCCTTTCCTGCAGACTGCATCAAAAATTTCTATGCTGACAGATCCTTGCCCGACATCTCACAAACCGCTAAATTATGGTCAAACGTTTTCTCCGATCTCCTGAAAATCAATTATATATATAAAGTTGTGTATTTTATATGTATATCAATGATTCTTTTGGATTCTTGCAGGAAGTTCGCCATAAAGCTTCATGGTTTTGATAAAGGTTTTATTTCACTGAATACAAAAAACTGAAAAAAATGAATAAGCGACCGATCTTTACCTTCATCTTTGCTCTTCTGATTTTGCAGGGAGTGGCTCAAACGGGCAGCATTAACAATATTTCTGTTCAACAACGTACGGATGGCAGTGGATTGCTGGATGTACTTTTCATCATCAGTGGTGAAGAAAATTCTTACCGCATTCACCTGGAAGCCAGTTTGGATGATGGGCAAACTTATACCGCCATTGACACGGTGTTTCTCTCCGGGGCAGAAGGGTTGTTTTTGCCCGATTCCCTTTATCATATTGTTTGGGATGGTTACGGCAGTTTTCCTGACATATACAGTGAAGAGTCGATCCTTAAGATCATGGCCATTAGTGTTATTGGTGGTGGCGTGCCTTGTCCGGGCATGCCATCTTTTACCGATGAGCGCGATAACAGAACGTATAATACGATTTTGATTGGAGATCAATGCTGGATGAAAGAAAATCTCAACTATGCTGCTGATGAACGGTGGTGCTTCGATGATGATGTAGAATGGTGCGAATTGTACGGTGGTTTGTATTCGTGGGATGGCGCGATGGCAGGCACTCCGTCGAGCAATACCATCCCCAGTGGTGTGCAGGGTGTTTGCCCTGCTGGCTGGCATCTGCCCGGCGATGCAGAATGGGGGGCTTTGCATGCTTATTTGCTTGAAGTGCAGGAGTATTCGGTTGAAGTGGCGGGTAATACGCTGAAATCGTGTCGGCAGATCAATTCCCCATTAGGAGGCGAATGTGACACTGATCTGCATCCCCGATGGGACGAAGCCCTCAATATCCCTGAAAAAGAGCCCGGAGATATAAACTTTGGAACCGATGATTTTGGGTTTTCTGCTTTGCCCGCCGGCGCAAGAGGATATACCGGCATGTGGTTTGAGTTGGGGCAAAGTGCTGCCTGGTGGACAGCAACCCAGTCTGACGAAACTACTGCCAACCGCTGGATGCTCGATGTTAACCAGGGTACCCTCTCCAAACACGCCCCCTACAAGGATAATGGTTTTAGCGTGCGCTGCGTAAAAGACTGATCAATGGTAATTCGCCACTGACGCAAACTCGCTGGCAAAGGACATAAAGAAGAAATCGGTTTTATTAATCAAAAAAAAGTGAAGTTATGAACTCAGGCAAATATACTTTCATGCTGATCATTGCATTGCTGACGACGGTTTTTGTTGCTCATTCGCAGGACACAATCACAGGATATTCCATCCATTATGTTATTGACACCCGGCTCGAACCACTCACCGGTATGGTACTGGACGCTGAAAGCCAAACAGGTATTCCCCTGGCAAATATTTTTCTTACCGGCCAAAGCCAGAGTTTTAATGTTGTTACCAGTGATGATGGAAGTTTTTCAATAGGGCCGGTGGGGCAGGGCTACTATAATCTTTCGGTTATAAAACCCGGTTATCTGAACTATACCGAAAATATTACCATAACCGGCGATCCCGGGCAATCCATCATCATAAATATGGGACCTGCCGATAGCTTTAGTTTGGCAATCAACCCTTTTTTAACGACCCACGCAGATAATTTTGCTGAAGGCCCTGACTATGTTTATACCCTCACCGGAAATGTGAATATCAATGAAATGGTGTTTTTTAGTGGCGAACTAACATTGGATATGCGGCCACACCTGATAAGGAAGAAGATTTCTGGTGCCGACAGCATTTATGTGCCCAATGTGGATAATGAAACCAAGGTCATTTCTTCCGGCAATACTCCCTTTGGTTTCTATGTTCACGAAAACGGACTGTATGCTACCGGACCGGAATCTTTTTTTGCATTGCCCTATACCCTTGGCGGATTTTCTCTGAAAATGGGAGGCATTTTATTCGAGAATGCTGATACTGCCGTACACATCAAAACAATACCCAATATGCCATTTCCTGTAGATGTGGTGTTCGAGCGGTACCTTGGCCTTGGGTTGCCCACCAAAAGTCTGCTGGATTATATTTCCGGAACCTCTATCTACCCGATTGGGGGTAACGAAAGTGTCGTTTTTGAGATCAACAACCTTGCGGCAAATCTGGGCCCCGTAGGAATTCAAAATCTTAATCTCTATTACCGTTCTGAAAATGATGTTTTTGGGGGTTCCCTGGCACTGAAAATTTCAGCTTCCAAAAAGTTAAAAGACCCTGAACCTGATACTACCACTGTTGTGATCAAGAATGAACAGGGTGAGTGGGTGGCAGAAATGCCTTTTGATGAGTTTGTAGATAAAATGCATGCTCTGGAAAAAGGAGGTTTTGAGATCGGAATGTCTTTGGAATTTGTATCAGGTGCCCTCAACCAACTCTCAGTTACCTTGTCAGATATCAGGATCCCCATCTTTACCACCGGAATGGTGATCACAAAAATGCACGGCGGGGTGTATGATCTGGTTACAGAAAACTGGTACCTGGAAGCCACTGTAGATATTGAACCGGCAACCAGTACCCCCGGTTTTTCGCCGGTAAAACTGGCCGACTTTGGGGTGATGATACAACCCATGGATGTTTTCAGGGGTGGTGGCGGTTTTGAAGTTTTTGGCTCACCGGTTGGTGGCGGATTGCTTGAATACAACCGTCCGCTGAGTTCCATTTACCTGGAGGGATATTTCACTGCTTATGCCGGCATCCTCAAAGGGCAGTTTTATGCTGGTTTGAAACCAGGGCAGTTTACCGGGTCAGGACTTATGACCGTGCAAACTCCACCCATACACTGTTCTTTCTTCAGACCCTGGCTTTGCTGGATATCATGGGCCGGAAACCGGCACATCGGTCTGGCCAGTGTTGATATCAACAATACCAGTATGCGCTCAATGGTTGCTTTAAATGCCGGCAAACTGGGCACTTTGTCGTTGGCTCAGCGTCTTGAATACGGGAGTGGTTTTGACTACTACATCGGTACCAACTACAACAAAATGACCAAACTGATCAAAGGCATCAAAGGCGGACGGCAATTTTATGGGTTCCTGGTGCCGGAAAACACTCCATCGCTAATGGTAAGCGCCAATGATACCACGGAGTATCAAATGTTTGATTTTACGCTTTTAAGCCCCGACAGTGTTTTGTATTCCCCTGCCAATTACGAAAAATACGAGTGCTTTGAAGAGTCCAATATGTGTGTAATGATCATCGATCTGCCCAAACCTGGCGAATGGTATTTCTCTACGGATTATCAGGGTAATATTAACCTGTATACCGAAGGCATCGATCAGCCACCCACTGCCATGGCCAATCAGCCCGCTGAACGTAAATCGAAAAGCAATGATATTTCCCTTACCATCAACGATCACAGAGATACCCTGAACGTGCAGGTGTTTTACAATACGCACAAGCGTGAGTTCAACGGTACCCTGATCAATGAATTTACCGTGATCAACAATGCAGAACTCGATTTTACCTGGAACAATGACAATATACCCAATGGGGAGTATTTCATTTATACCCGCATCGACGATCAGAAGAACGCACCCCTGCTACAGTATGCACCGGGTTCCATTTGGGTGGAAAACGTAGCCGGACTGACCGGTCCGCAAAATCTTACAGCCGTGCAGTCGGGCAGCGAAATTATTGTTTCATGGGATGATACCCTCCCCAGGGATGACATATATGCAACTGCCGTTTTCTACAAGGATTTGTCAACATCACAAACCGAACAGATCACTGTGCTGGATGATCATCAGACTGCTATTGATGAGCTGTTGCCTGGAAGGGGTTACAGAATATCGGCACAGTTTATTACTGAAGAGGGTGATTACAGTGTATCAGATGATTTTACAGATGTTATTTTTACCAGTAAAAACCAGAACAACCCTCCTTTCTTTACCATGAATCGCGACAGTTCTTTTGTTTTTGTGGCAGGAGAAGAATCGCAATATGAATTGCAAGCCAAAGATGCTGATGGTGATGTCCTCACCTATTATCTGCCTGGTGATACCCTGGGCGTAAACATTTCAGACAATCTGCTTTTCTGGAATCCAACCACGGATCAGACGGGCCTTTTCCTACTCAAAGTGATGGTGTCTGATGGTTTGGAAACAGATACTTTTTATCAGAAGCTGGCAGTTTATGATGCCAGCCAGATTAAAACACAACTGACTTTTAACTCTGTTCATCTTTATGAACTCGACCATACTTTTATTCGATTGCGGAATTTTTATGCCACTGATCCCACTCAACAGATCAACCTTGTTAACCTGCGCAATGACCAGAAAACGGTTGTCACAACACGCAAAGTGGGTCCCTACGACTATGTCGGGCAGTTTAATATTTCTGCGACAACCCGCTCTGATGTTGTAGTGGAGGATGGTGATACCCTTTTGGCAACTTACAATTTCATGGATTCAACCTACCAAACAATGGCTTTTTACAGCAGCGATCCACAGGAATCTGACAATATACCGCCCAATGATATTACGGATATGGAAGCGGAACGTCTTACGGAAAACCAGGTATTGTTAACATGGACAGCACCCGGAAATGACAACGATCAGGGCAAAGCATACCTGTACGACATCAGGTATGCATATGAACCGGTTGCCAACGAAAACATATACTTCAACGCCTTTCCGCTGCAGGCAGCGCCTTATCCATCGTCTGCCGGTGAGCGGGATTCTATCACCATTGATATTGAAGGGTTGGAGGATATTGCCCAAAACCAAACGGTCTACTTTTCCATCAAAGCACAGGATGCTGCCCAAAATCGTGGTGGATTGAGTAACAGTCCGGGCATAACGGCAGCACCTGATCCCAGCAATGTTACTGCACAAATGGATGGTGCATTTTGGGTGGTTATTTCGTGGGAAGGACCTGTACCCGCAGAACCCGGACAGACCGGACTTTCCCACTACAAACTCTACCGGAGGTATAACAATGGGAACTGGACCCTGGTCAATTCAAACCTATTGGGTCATGTGCACATGGACAACCTTGAAGTGTTCCCTGATGGAAATTACCAATATGCCGTCAGCGCTGTTTATGGAGACCAGGAAGGAGAAAAGGTGTCAACATCCGATCTTGTAATGGATCGGTTCATCCATGCAAATATCCTTTGTTCTGCCGAAGGGGCTGATAACAATGCAGGCATGGACTTCCGGATGACAGGAAAGGATCTGTATTACTCCCAATATTACGAACGAATAACCCAAAACAATGGGTTGATAATGCTCAGCGATGTGTTTAAAACCGACTATATCATTGAATTGTCGAAGGAATTCTTTGTAACGCTGTATGATACCATCACGGTTTCCGACAATCAGAATACTTTTGCTTTTACCCTGTATTGCGATCCGGTCTCACCAGTGGATCTTCTGGTGGAGGATGTTACCATTGAATCGGCTGTTCTTAGATGGAATTCACAAAGTTTTGAAAATCAGTGGGATGTTTTGTATGCTCCCGCCAATTCTGATCCCCAACTGCAGGGCACGCTGCTGGAAGGGGTTACTTCAAATCCATTTTCTATTACCGGATTGTTCCCCGGTCAGCATTATGATGTGTATGTTAGGGCGGTATGTGGCGATAACCTAAGTGAATGGTCGGTTCCTGCATCCGTTACCACTACCAATGCTATTATAGCCTCTGCCGGACCAGGTGGGAGTATTGTTCCGAATGGAATGGTTCCCATTATCCCTGGAGAGGATTATACTTTTGATATCATACCCGATATGGGTTATCACATTGAAAATGTCTGGATAGATCATGAAAGTGCAGGTCCTTTAGAGTCCTATGTCTTCGTCCTGCCCGATACCACACAAACCATCCATGCCGGTTTTGCCATCAAAATTTATACTGTGAAGGCAACATCCAATCAACCTGCTTATGGCAGCGTTTTCGGCGCGGGTAATTTTGAACACGGGCAAAATGTTCATCTTGAAGCGGTGGCGGAAGACACCTATGTCTTTTTGCGATGGACAGAAGACAACGTTGAAGTGGGTGCCATGCCTGAACTGACCTTTTCGGCTCTGTCAGACCGCGATCTGGTGGCACACTTCGACCCCGCTACAGACGTAGAACATCGTGCGGGCAGCAATGTGCAATTGTTTCCCAACCCGTTCGACCAAAACATTACCATTCAAAATGCTTCATCATTAACAAAGATGGTGATCTGTAATGCACTTAATCAGGTATTACTGGATGTTGATTTGTCCGGCAACCAAACTGAGATCGTCTCCACTGCCCAGCTGCCTGGTGGTTTTTACATCCTCCGTTTTACCACCATCCGGGGCAATACCTTGCTGAAAAAGATGGTGAAGGAATAAGTCGGATGACGCTTCTGTGTAACTGGCAACAACATTCATTGCACCAATCATATTTTGGGCATGAGACAAAGTTTTACCCGGCAGTTTAATGTTGGGTTTGGTCTGAAACTTGTTTTCTGAGCATCAGTCCTTCAGGTATCTGTATTTTTGCTGATATAGCTTTTAAGACTTCATTTCGTTGATAGTGAGTATTAAAAACCGAAAGATAAAACTCAACAGTGGTAAGCTGGCGTTTGGTTTACACTTGAGGTATTAATCCTTTTATGCAGATTTGGTTTTCCGGTTATTAATCAAAACTAAACCTTTCAAACTCGGGTGTTTCGTGGGCCTCTTCCATGATGGCAACGATGCGCGCTACAATTTTGGGATGCTGCTCAGCCAGATTGGTGGTTTCTGACGGATCGTCCACAATATTGTAGAGTTCAATGGGCCCATTGCGATCCTGTTTTACATTCAGTCTGATCCCTTTCCATTGGCCGTAGCGGACTGCCTGTTTTCCACCCTGCTCATAAAACTCCCAGTAGAGATACTCATGTCTTTTTTGTTGATCGTCATCTCCCAACAATGTGGGTAAATAAGATATCCCATCCATGGTTTGGGGTACTGAAAGTCCGGCCAGTTCAAGGGCTGTAGGGGCAAAATCCCAGAAAGCGGAAATGTGATCAGACTTTCTGCCCGCTTCTATTGTTTCTGGCCACCATGCAATGGTGGGTACCCGTATGCCGCCATCGTAAAATTCGCGCTTGCCGCCTCTGAAAGGGGCGTTGGACTC
>CAYMLS010000193.1:0-10121 GCA_964390665.1 uncultured Bacteroidales bacterium
AGATAAACTATTTCCTTGTGAAGCCAAACATAGATATATGATCAACAAACCCGTATTTCTGCCAGGGAAAACCTAAATAAAACGGACAAATTTTTCAAAGCGAAAAAGTATCACATCATATAGAGGTATAAAACGAACTACCAATGAACAAAAGACTAACGGCTGATAATCTGGCAAAGCTTTATAAGAAGGCAGCAGAAAAATTCAATGGTCTTCCTGCATTTGCCACCAGAAAAAGTGCTTTAAACTGGCATCCCGTTTCCTACAGCGAATTGTACAGGATGGGTCTGGAACTGGCCACAGGTTTGATAGACCTGGGGGTAAAATCGCGGGAGCACATAGGTTTGTTTGGCGACAACCGTCTGGAATGGATGCTTGCAGACTATGCGGTACAAATATCAGGTGCGGCAGATGTTCCGCGGGGGCGTGATGTTTCAGATGCTGAACTCTCTTATATTATCCACCATGCCGAAATAGAGGTTGCTTTTGCAGAGACCGAAACATTGCAAAACAGGATACTTGAGCTCAAAAGTCATTTTCCGCGTTTGCGACAGCTGATCCTTATGGACGAAAACGCCCAGGCTGCACCAGGCGTTCTGAAGCTTCAGCAAGTTCTTGAAAAAGGGCGGAAACTGCGGGCAGAAGGAGACCGTAGGGCGGAAGCACGCATGGAGAATATTCAACCCGATGATCTGTTCACCCTGATCTACACCTCGGGCACCACAGGTATCCCCAAAGGGGTAATGCTCACCCATGCCAATATGATGTCGCAGGTTAAAAACCTGCCGGGCATACACAACTGCAACGACCGCATGCTGTCAGTTTTGCCCATCTGGCATATTTTTGAGCGGGTTATTGAGATGTACACGATCAGTTTTGGGGGATGTACCTATTACTCATCTATACAAACCCTGGGCGAGGACATGAAGAATGTAGAGCCTACATTTATGGCCTCGGCACCCCGGTTGTGGGAAAAACTGCACGAGCGGATCATGAAAAGCATCCGGTCTTCACATCCTGTAAGGCAGATCCTTTTTCATATTGCCTATTTCCTGTCTCGGCAGTACAAGGTTTCACAATACTTTCTCACCAACAAATACCTGAAAGTAAATAAACAACCGTGGTGGAAACCCATTTTTCTCACCCCTTTTCACATCATCAGGTGGTTATTGGTTTTACCGTGGTACGGGTTTTTCAATGCAGCGGTGCTGGAACGGATAAGATTAGGTGCCGGAGGATCGCTCAACACGACCATTTCCGGCGGCGGTGCCCTGCCATCACATATTGATAAATTTTTCAATTATGTTGGCATTCCTATTCTGGAAGGTTACGGCATGACGGAAACCTCTCCAGTGATCTCAACACGTTCGACAATTGATCTGGTTATCGGCACGGTGGGGCCTGCGGTAAAAGAAACCCGGATCATGATCCGGGATCAGGAAACCGGTGAGACCCTTTACCCCAATCCCGGATTACCCGACAACGGTATTTCACAAAGAGGGGAAATATGGGTGAACGGACCGCAGGTTATGAAAGGATATTATAAGGAAGAGGAATTAACGGACCAAACCCTGAAAGATGGATGGTTGAAAACCGGTGATCTGGGGATGATAACCCACAACGGACACCTGAAAATACTGGGCAGATGCAAAACCACCATTGTTTTGTCGAGTGGTGAAAATGTAGAACCCGAACCCATTGAAATGCGACTGCAGCAAAGCAGGTATATTGAACATTGCATGGTGATCGGTCAGGACAAAAAGTTTTTAAGCGTACTGATCGTTCCGGGTTTGCACGAGTTCAGACAAAAAGGAATTGATGTAAAAACGGCCATAGAGCTTTCATCACATCCCGATGCACAAAAGATCATCCGCGAGGAGATCAGAAAAACAATGTCTGCCACCAACGGTTTCAAGAAATACGAGCAGATCAGAGATTTCCGTCTGCTACCCGAAAGTTTTGAGGTAGGCAAAGAACTTACCAATCTTTACAAGATCAAAAGACATATCGTGGAAAAGAAATACAGTCATTTGATCGAAAATATTTTCAGCAACGGTTCTCCCAAAAAAAACTGAACAAATGGAATTCAACACACAGCTTCTTTATGCACACGACCAGATACTGCTGGCGATCATGATTTTTGTGATCATGCTGGGCATGGGTGCCAGCCTTACGATCGATGATTTTCGCGCTGTTGTGCGCAAGCCACGCGGCGTATTTATTGGTTTTTTATCCCAATTTGGGTTGATGCCCATCATTGCTTTTAGTCTGGCCACGCTATTCAATCTGCACCCTGCTTTTGCCATCTCTTTAATTTTGGTGGGCAGTTTGCCCGGGGGTACTACTTCCAACATGTTCACTTATTTTTCGCGGGGTTCGGTAGCATTGAGCATTTCCATGACAACGGCCTCCACACTCCTGGCTCTTATCATGATGCCTTTGATCCTGCAAATTTATACCACAGGATTTACAGCCCAAATAGCCTCGGAGATGAGATCAGAGGGCCAGGGGAGCGAATTTGTTATTCCAACCATGAACATCATCAGTTCGCTGGTGATGGTATTGATCCCGGTGATTTTGGGTATGATCCTGCGCCGCAAATCATTGGGCTGGGCCAAAACCGCTGAAGATACTGCCGGTTTTGTAGGTATTCTGGTGATCCTGTATCTGTTGTTCACCGCGTTTACCCGTCATGCCGGATTGTTTTTGCAAACACCTGTGAGCGTATACCTGAGCGCTGTAGGTTTGGGATTTGCAGGTTTCTTTTTCGGATATTGGTTTTCAAGGATGATGGGTGTTTATCCCATATTTCAAAGGGCTATTTCGCTGGAAACGGGCATACAGAATGGCCCCGTTGCCTTTGCCGTTATTTTGCTGAGTTTTACCGACCCGGTGCAAAGTCAGATGCTTTGGTTGGCCATTCTTTACTCAACTTTTATCGTCATCTCTTCTTCGGTGATCACACTGTATTTCAGAAGCAAAGGAAATGCAGACTGGGAGATCTATAAAAACACCCAGATCCACAACCGTTTGTTCGGAAAAGATTATAAAACGCTTTACCCTGAGGGTTTCCTGCCCAAAAGGGTTGCCAACGACCCCAGCCAGGGGACTTCTTTGAGTCAGAGAAGATAACAGAGGTCAGAAACAGGCGAATGAATGCCGATCCCAAACCTCGTTTACTGTGCTCCGATCCACAGACATATCGATCACAAAAAAACCACATAACAAGTCCTTTGACATTTAGCAATTTTTAGTAACTTGGCACCCAAAAGAGGTTCAACGAAAACTACAGACATGGCATCCGAAACAATACCTGATTTATTTGAAAAAAGTTGCGAAAAGTACGAGGAAAACACTTTTTTGTGGGAGAAAAAAGAATCGCACTACAAGGGACTTACCTACGGGCAGACAAAAGAAAGAGTGTACGATTATGCAGCAGCATTGCTAAAATACGGGATTAAAAAAGGCGACAGGGTTGCATTGATAGCAGAAGGTAGAAATGATTGGGTGATCAGCGAACTGGCCATTTTGTACTGCGGCGGTGTGTGTGTACCTCTATCCGTAAAAATAGAAGAAGATCAGGATCTTTCTTTCCGCCTGAGGCATTCAGGATGCAAAGGGATCATCATTTCGGGCAATCATCAGCACAAAGCCTTTCGCATGGCAGACCATCTGCACGACTTGGCGTTTATCGTTTTGCTTGATGGAAAAGACTACCCTCATGGCGAAACGGTCAGTTGGGATTCGCTCGAATTTCAAAAAGACCGCATCCTGAACCTCGACGAATTTATTGAAGAGGGCAAAGAACATCTGCATCAGCATCCGGATCTGTTTCAGGAAATATTGTCAGGCCTGAAAGGAAACGACAATGCCAATATATGTTATACTTCAGGTACTACTGCAGACCCCAAAGGGATCATTCTTACCCATAAAAACTACCTGACCAATGTAGAGCAGGCATCTGCCATATTCGATGTTCCTGAATATTATACTTCATTGCACATTTTACCATGGGATCATTCTTTTGCCCATACGGTGGGTATTTATGCCCTGATGCGCAATGGTGCCAGTTTGGCTTCTCTGAAAACAGGAAAAACCCTCAACGAAACACTACGCAACATACCCATTTCTATCAGAGAAGTACGCCCATACTTTTTGTTGAGTGTACCTGCCCTGGCTAAAAATTTCAAAAAGAATATTGAAAAAGGGGTAACAGATAAAGGCAAAATAGCCGCGTGGATGTTCAGAACCGGGCTTAAAACCGGTATGATCTACAATCAGAACGGGTATAACAAAGGCAAGGGATGGCGTGCCTTGCTTAAACCCTTTTACCTTTTTTTCAACAAAATACTATTTTCTAAAATTCAGGAAAATTTTGGCGGACGGCTCAGGTTTTTTGTAGGTGGTGGTGCGCTGCTCGATATCGAGCTGCAGAAATTCTTTTACGCCATTGGTTTGCCCATGTATCAGGGTTATGGTCTTACAGAGGCTTCGCCCATCATCTCATCCAACACACCAGAACACCACAAACTGGGTTCATCAGGACGCATTGTTCCTTATCTGGAAGCAAAAATATGCAACGACAAAGGAGAGGAGGTTCCCATGGGGCAACAGGGAGAAATAGTGGTGAAAGGTGAAAACGTGATGAAAGGATACTGGATGAATGAAACCGCCACCAAAGAAACCATCAGGGATGGTTGGCTCTATACCGGCGACCTTGGATACCTTGATCAGGACGGATACTTGTATGTTTTGGGAAGAAACAAAAGTTTGCTGATATCAGGCGACGGCGAAAAATACAGCCCCGAAGGGATTGAGGAGACCATGGTGGAGAAATCCAAATACATTGAGCAGGTAATGTTGTACAACAACCAAAACCCTCACACATCGGCATTGCTTTCCCCCAACAAACAGAAACTAAAAGAATGGGCAGAGAAAAACCATTTTGATGTGGCCTCGGACGACGGACACAAAGCCATGCTTTTGAAAGTAAAATCAGAAATCGACCGTTTTTTACCCGGGGGCGACCTCAGCAAGATGTTTCCCTCTCGCTGGATACCCAGTGCTGTTGGGATTCTGGAAGAACCTTTCAGTGAGCAAAACCGCATGATCAACAGCACCATGAAAATGGTACGCCCTGTTATTGCGGAGCACTACAAGAAAACCATAGCCTTTCTTTATACTCCTGAGGGAAAAGATATTTGCCATGAGATGAACATGGAAGTGATGCAAAAATGGTTTCCATCAAAGGAAGATACACCCAATGGCAACCTGATGGATTTCCCCATCAAAAAACAATAAAAACAAACAAGCAAACAGATCCATAAAACCCATTAATCATTTGTAATTTCCTGGTGACGAGTTTTAAAAATATTTCCATCAAAGATTATACTTACCATTTGCCATCCCATCGCATTGCCGCATATCCGCTGGATAAAAGAGATGAATCATCACTTCTTATTGCAAAGCAGGGTACGTTTCAAAAAGAGGTATTTAAAAACATTGACCAATACCTTCCTGCTGACAGCATCATGGTTTTCAACAACACCCGGGTGGTGCAGGCAAGATTGCTGTTTCGGAAAACAACTGGTGCCAGAATTGAAATTTTTTGCCTTGAACCTTTTGAAGAAAAAAACAGGGATATTCATCAGGCATTTCAACAGACCGGCCAATCAACATGGTTCTGTCTGACGGGCAATGCCAAAAAGTGGAAAGAAGACAGTCTGACAATTACCGGTGCAAACGGATACAAACTCACCGCCCATAAAGCAGGGATGGAAAAAGATGGATATATCATAAAATTTGCATGGGAACCCAGGGAGGCAACTTTTGCGGAAATCCTCGAACGTTTTGGGAAAACCCCTCTCCCACCCTATATAAACCGGCAGGCCGAAGATGCTGACAAGATCCGCTACCAAACTGTTTTTGCCAAACAGGAAGGTTCGGTGGCGGCTCCCACGGCAGGACTGCATTTCACACCAGAGGTATTGCAAAAAATACAGGATAAAAACATAGAACTTCACTACTTAACCCTTCATGTGGGCGCTGGTACTTTTAAACCGGTAAGCGCATCTACCATGGATCAACATGTGATGCATGCAGAGCAAATGGTGATTGAAAGAGATCAGCTGGCAAATCTTTACCAGTCGGCACATAAACCTGTTGTTTGCGTGGGCACCACTTCCCTGCGGTCGTTGGAGAGTATTTACTGGCTGGGTGTTAAACTGAAGCAGGGATACACCCCTGCAACAGGATATTTTCAGATCGACCAATGGGATCCCTATCAGATGAAAGAGAATGAGAACATTTCATGGAAAGATGCCCTGAAAAACATCATCGCTTATATGGATCAATGGAAAATCAATCAGTTGCGCGGAGAAACATCACTGATCATTTTACCGGGATATAAAATACAAACTACCCACATACTGGTCACCAATTTTCATCAGCCACAAAGTACGCTCTTGCTTCTGGTGGCTGCTTTTTATGGTGAAAAGTGGAAAGAAATATACGATTTTGCTTTAAAAAATGAATTCAGGTTTCTTAGCTATGGCGATAGTTGCCTTTTGCACAGAAACAACATCTGATGCTTGCAGGAAAACACCATTTGCTGCGAGATGCCTGGCATAAAAACAAATCTGCCGTCAGACAATCATAAAGACAAACTGCTCAACCCCAATACTTATCTTTCTCAAATAAAAAAAACTGCATGACACATATCTCAGATCCCGGAAAGGATATTTTCGGAACCGCTTTTCTTGATTATTTAAAAGGTGACCATCATGGGCAGATATTGGTAAAAACCGATCTGGCAGAAGATGAACAATTACCGGTAGCGTATTTTTTTCGTGGATTTGACGAAATGCCCGAATGGGAGCAACTGGTGCTGCAAAAATGCAAGGGCAGAACGCTGGATGTGGGAGCCGGCGCCGGTAGCCATGCCCTGTACCTTCAGGAAAAGGGGATAGAGGTAACGGCACTCGACATCTCTCCGGGCAGCGTGGAGTGCATGAAGAAAAGAGGCATCAAAAACGCGGTAAACCATGATTTTCACCTTTGGAAAGCAAAACCTTACGACACTTTGCTTTTCCTGATGAACGGACTTGGGATGGCAGGCAAAACAGATCGTTTACCTGCCTTTTTCGAAAAAGCAAAATCGTTGCTCGCACCGGGCGGAACGATTTATTGCGAATCCACCGATCTTCTTTATCTTTATACAGATGAACACGGCGCAGCTTATATTGATCTGGCAGGAAAATACTATGGTGAAATACAATACACATTGCAGTATAAAAATGTTGTTGGAGAACCGTTTGACTGGATATTTGCAGATTTCGACAACCTTCAGCATTATGCTTTGCAGGCAGGATTGTCTGCAGAACTGATTTACCAGGGCGAAAACCATCAATATATTGCTCAACTAACGCATACAGCATAATCGTCATTTTTATAAAGAAAATCATTTATGATGGAAAATCCTTTTGTATCGCAGGTCATAGAAACCGAAGATGGTTCACATACACTCAAACTGCTCCATCATAACGAGCAGTATCATTCATTGAAAGGGGCGCTGCAGGAATCGAAACATATTTTTGCAGACAGCGGTTACAGTTACTTCAATCCTGCGCCAGAGGTGTTTTACATATTGGAGGTGGGATTGGGTACCGGATTGAACGCATTGCTCACAGCACAGCGATCGATAATGGAAAAAACAAGGGTATTTTACGAAGCAACCGAACCTTATCCATTGGAGCAAAAGGTTCTGAACCAACTCAACTACCCCGGAATACTTAAAGATGATCACATGAAAGAGGTTTTCATGCAGATCCATTCCTGCGACGAAAACCGGTATACCAACATCAACGATTTTTTCTTTATCCGGTGCTTTTGCAAAACCATTCAGCAGACGGATCTTCGCAAAGAAAGGTATCATCTTGTATATTTTGATGCTTTTGGACCCGACACCCAACCCGAAATGTGGACATGTGAAGTATTTGAGAAAATGTTTTACACCCTCAGAAAAGGAGGCGGGTTGGTAACTTACTCCGCCAAAGGATCGGTAAAAAGATCCCTCCGCGCTGCCGGTTTTGAAGTGGAAGGACTGCCCGGTCCTCCCGGGAAAAGAGAGATAACCCGCGCCATAAAACCCTGAGTGAAACCTTTTGAAATGATTGCAACTGGCCAAGGCAGCGGGTACTCAGCGAACGGTGCATCTGCACAGGCTCAGGCACAGCTTTGCCACCCACTTGCTGGAGGAAGGAAACGATATTCGCTATGTGCAGGAACTCTTGGGGCACAAGAGCATAAAAACCACTGAGCTACACCCATATCGTAAACGATGTACTTACCCATGTATCCAGCACGTTTTGACCGGATGATGGCACAAAACACGCCCCGCATTCGTGATCCCTGACAAACCCATTTGATTTTTCAGTATGATTTTTTCTCTCAACATTCACCAGGTTGCCATCAAAACGACCCTGCATTGTTTTGCCCGGGGTGAATCTGATGAATCATTCCCGGATCAGATGAGTTAAAAATGATCTGTTATCAAAAAAAATATTTATTTTTGACGCATAAAAAAAGTATAAACCTAAAAATCAAAATCACGCACACCTGGAAACACCAAATCAGGGGATACACAGCAGTGCATAAGGAAAAATATCAGATTTTGTAATATCCTCCTTCAATCAGTCAGTTACACCCTGAAAAGCGTTGCGCTATAATAACGATAACAACAATGGTGATGTGGGGGCGTTAGGGGCTATATATAGAATAACGCTTCATGCGATAAGATAGGAATTTTTGATAATTACTCGATTTGTTAAATAGTGAACACAACAAACGGAAGCTTTGCGCAAATGATAATTATATAACAAATTCACTTCTATTAAATGCTGGGTGTTAATTAAAAAAGTGATTAATGTAATAAAATGACAAGATGAAAAGGAAACCTCTCGACAATATGACATTTTTATTCATAACTGTATTGATTATATTTTCATCGTGTCAAAAAGACAACAAAGAACTTACAGTTGAATTTGAGACGGTTGAATTCGGATTTAATCCTACGGAAACAAAAATTATTTCAATAAGTTCGGATACTGAGTGGGTTGTAGAAATTCAACAAGCTGGCACATGGTTATCTGCTACACCTACAAGCGGTAGAGATGATGATATACTTACCCTTACAGCGCAAGTCAACGACGATTTTGCAGAACGTTATGCTACAATTACCGTTTCAGGTTTAGGCGTAAAAGATAAATCCATTGCTGTAATGCAGCAAGGCGATAAAACCAAAGACGTAATACTTCTGAAAAAAAAGAAGCGTATCGACAACAGTTGGTATGAATTCGAATACGATGAACAGCATCGTTTCACAAAACGTTACGATTACAGCAGCGATAGCACCCTGATGTTTACGATGACACTTACCTATGACGATGACGGAGAATTGATTACCGCACATTGGGTTACTGAAAATGACTACTCCATGCACATTCAAAATCCCTTCATAAAAGAAGGCAGCACAATCTCTTTTCCGGGATTTGGGATAGAACGTTACAAAATAGAATTGAATACTGACGAGCTTCCTAAGAAGCTTACACATACTTTTCAGGCTTCACACTCCCATGCATGGAGAAAAACAACAAATACTTACACGTGGGTAAACAGAAATCTATTTCAAACTGACTTTAAGGTAATTGGTGAAACTGTCGGGGGTGGACCATATGAAGAAAGCGGCACCTACATTTACACTTATGATGATAAGAAATCACCATTTTATCATTGCGCAACCCCGCGGTGGTTTTGGGCTTGGTATTATTTGGCTGACATCACCGGTTGTAGTTTGAATAATTTAGTATCTGTAGAATCAGGAGATGAAATTACAAACTACGAATACACCTATAACGAAGACGGATTTCTTGCTACAAAAAAGCAAGGCGGGGTTACAATTACTACCTATATCTATGAAAGGATACCAGGCACAGGAAATAGTGAATAACTGATAAAAATACCTGCGGGTAACAAACGTTTTTTGACTAAGGATGAAAATATACAGCCCCTAATTAACAGGAATATGAGCGGTTTGCAAAACCCAGCGAATATTCCCGGTTGAA
>CAYMLS010000194.1:0-10119 GCA_964390665.1 uncultured Bacteroidales bacterium
CTATATTATCAAATTACAAATGTCCGGAGGAATTGCTACTCAAAAATTGATGATAAACGATTAATATCGCAACCAATAACATGCCATCCGTAAATAATTTGTACTAAATTAGTCGGATGTTTGGTTCAAACATAAAGAATTTTTTCCATGTTTGCCAGTTTAAAAAACGATATTGCTCTGTTTTACAAACCCTTTCAGTTGATAAACTAAGAATTTGGGAAAACCCGGTTTAATGATAACATACCGGGTTTTCTCCAAATAAAAATAAAACTTATTAATTGTTTGTTTAATCGTTGAATGGCATAGCATTTCGTGAACTACCATGGAAATAATATTCGCAAAAGAAAATTTTATACTTAACAACAGTACTGAATGCATCGATGTTTTCAATCTTTCATTTCATCACTTACACCAACTCTTATCACATTCTAAAAACATCAAAAAATCCATCAAATGAATAAATTACAAATTTTAATCGTGGCAGTATTTTTTATTTCAATGCATGGTACCCAAGCCAATGAAGTAATTGTTTTAGCAGATTTTGAAGATGGTACATTGCAAGGGACAAATGCATGGGAGGGTAACATCATAGAAATAGAAGACAACCCTTTTCCTGATGAGGTAAACAGCAGTAGCAAAGTTCTCGCCTTTGCAGGTTTGGGACCATGGCAGGCTATTAACAGATGGAATGGCGATGGTGAAATTTTTGACCCGGAGTACTCAAGATTTGTCGTAGATGTTTGGGTTCCCGAAAATCAATTAAATCAGGACGACCGTTTAGCATTTCAGCTCATAGCTTTAGGAAGCATAGGAGAAAATCCTAATTATACTCAGCTTGTATATGTAACAGAACCCAACCAATGGGTTACACTTGAATTTGATTTAAGTGGTATGCAGTTTTTTGACTACAGACAACTAGCTCTTCAATGCGAAGGAGTTAACTTTTACAGCGACAATTATAAATTTGTAATTGAGATAAACCCCATGTTTGCTGATTTTGAGGATGGAGAGCTACAAGGATTTAATGAAGAAACAGGAAGCGTTGTTGATAACCCCGGACCTGATGGTATTAATAACAGTGAAAAAGTATTATTTTTTGAAGGAAATGCCTTTAGCGGACCAAACAGGTGGGATGGCGAAGGAAATCAATACAAACCTGCATATATTAAGTTAAGAGTAGATGTATACGTTACCTTGTTAGGAGTAAATGATCCTTGGGACGAATCAATAACAGGAGATCTGGTTGCTTTCAGACCATGGGGAATGAACAGTTTGTCGGATGCACCAAACTGGATTTCAGAAACCAAATACGTATATGAAACAAATAAGTGGCATACCCTGGAGTTTGATCTTTCATCAATGGAACATTTTGATTATAGAAATTTTTTCTTTCAATCTCATATTACAAATTTTTATGTGGATAATTTTCAGTGGATAACAGATATACTATACAATGTGAATCTATTAAGCAACCCACAGGAAGGTGGAACGCTAACTGGTATGGGCGATTATGAACCAGGAGAAGAAGTGACGATTACTGCTACTCCTAATACAGGATATAATTTTATTAACTGGACAGACCAGGAGGATAATATTATATCAGACCAACCTGAATTTTCTTTTGATATGCCCGAAGAAAACATTCTTTATACAGCCAATTTCGAATTACAACAATTCTCCCTTTCACTTTCTCCTCAACCCACTGAGGGAGGAACCATATCCGCTGACCCGCCGGGTGAGTTTTATACCTACCAACAACAAATCACACTTACATCCACACCAGCAGAAGGCTACAGGTTTCAAAACTGGAGGTTAGATGGCGTAACTTTAAGCACCGACAGTGAGTTCGTATACACAATGCCTGCTGAAAATGTGAATATTACTGCTCATTTTATTTTGGAAGATATTCCGGTATATAATCTAACCTTGTTAGTAAACCCCGAAAACGCAGGTACAGCTACTGGTAGCGGTGATTTTGAAGAAGGAGAAACTGTAACCGTTAATGCTAGCCCTGCCGAAGGATACAGGTTTATAAACTGGACCGATGAGAGTGAAAATGAGGTATCCACCTCTGAAATTTATCAATTCACCATTCCCGCAAAAGATCTCACACTAACTGCAAATTTCGAAGAGTCAACTAATATTGAGCAAACAACTCTAAAGTCGGTAAAAGTTTATCCTGTTCCGGCCAAGGAATTTCTTACCATTTCTGCTGACAAAACAATAAATCAGGTTGATATTCTTAACATGAATGGGCAAATTGTTTTTTCTGATGTCAACTTAAAACCCAATTCAAATATACCGCTAAAAAATATCAAAAATGGCACTTATTTAGTAAACATCTTTATTGAAAACCAGGTAGTAACCAAAAAAATCCAGATTATTACCGACTAAGAAACGGATCTTTTGTAATCATAATCAGATATTATAGTTTTAGTTTGTTGATTTCCGAAAGGGAGGTAATATTATTATAAGAGAGAGACAATGAAAACATGGATGAAGCATGATAAATATGCCTTCCTTTTTTGGAAATTGAGTAGAGAATGTTAAAATTATAGTGTTGCTGACGATGAATGAAAAACAAAAGTTTACATTTTACAAACAACTGTTTTGATGGCAAATCCAACGCAGCAATTGCATTTTCTCGCAATTACGCCGGATAAATCATCATACATCCCGTATTCTTTTATTAAAAAAACCGGGTTATTATAATTTAATAATTTAGTTGAAAATCTTCCGACTTAAAATGAATCTGAATTGCTTAATACACAACAATACACAATATTCAAATAATTTATAATTAGATTTAACCTAAACAGTAAAAAATCATGCATGTTTTACAACAAATAAAAAAACAGTCGGTAACACAGCAAGCTTCGGAGGTTCTTAATGATTATATTCTAAACGGAAACCTCAAAGCAGGAGATTTCTTACCCTCCGAAAAAGAATTATGCAAACAAATAGGAATTGGACGAAGTACACTACGGGAAGCCATTAAAATACTTGAATCACAAGGACTTGTTCGAAAAAAACACGGTTTTGGGGTTGTAATTGTTGATGAAAGCGACCGGGTAGTAAAAGATCTTTTAAAAATGATGATCGTTAAAAGAGGATCTGCTATGAAAGAACTTATAGATGTTCGAACTGCCAACGAATTAAAAACAACAGAACTGGCAGCAATCAATGCTACAGATGAGGATATTCAGAAAATTGAACATCACCTCAATATCATGCGAGACAATATGACCTCTACTGAGGCTTATGTAAAAGCGGATATTGACTTTCATATGGCTATTGCCGAATCCTCAAAAAACAAGGTCTTTTTTCTCATTCTTCAAACGATAAGGCCGCTGCTTGAGGAAATGATAGAAGAAACACTTAAATATAACCATCGCCCCGAACAAAGCATGGGCTATCATGAAAAAATATATTCTGCTATAAAAGAGCACAGACCCTCTGCCGCTGTAAAAGCAATGAGAGAACACTTAAACGCAACAGAGAAAATGTTAAACGCTTAAAATACTATAACTTTATGAAAATGCTTGTAAATGGTAAGTGGATAGATTCACTGGAGAATAAAACCATAAACATCTATAATCCTGCCACTTCCGAATATATTGATTCGGTTCCTTCAGCACAAAAACAAGATATTAATGATGCTGTAGATCATGCAATAGCAGGATATCAAATAAACAGAAAAACCCCAGCGATAAAACGTTTTCATTACCTTGAAAAAGCAGGAAAACTATTATTGGAAAATCTGAAGGAACTAAGAGAAACAATGATTCTTGAGAATGGTAAGTCTTGGGCCTGGGCAGATTTTGAAGTAAAAAAATCATCTGAGATACTTATCACACTGGCACAACGGGTAAAAGATCCGCAAGGAACCACCTACCCTATGGATGCGATGGATGGATGCTCTACACAAATGAGTATGCAATACAGACAACCACGTGGAGTAGTAGGAGGTATTATTCCATTCAACTTTCCTTTGGAAATGCTCGCCTATAAAGTAGGAGGTGCTTTGGCTGCAGGAAACAGTATCGTTGTAAAACTTTCCGAAGATTGCCCTCTAACCTGTCTTAAAGCGGGTGAAATATTTTTAGAAGCAGGAACCCCCCCCGAAACCATACACTTTCTTCCCGGATACGGTCATACCGCAGGAGAAGCGCTTGTGGAACACCCTAAGGTACCCATGATTAATTTCACTGGTAGCTCAGCGGTAGGCCGCAGAATTATGGAAAAATCAGCAAAATATCTTAAACATCTGTCCCTCGAATTAGGCGGAAATGATCCGGTTGTTGTTTTTGACGATGCTGACCTCGATGTTGTTGCTCTGAATATTGTAAGAGGACGTATGACTGTGGGAAACGGACAAGCATGTGTGGCAGATAAAAGATTTATCGTTCATGAAAAAGTATACGATATTCTAATTCAGAAATCAAAAGAAGCCATTGAAAATCTGGTTGTGGGAAACCCGATCGATCCTCGTATTCAGGTAGGACCAATTATCAACGAAAAAGCTGCAATAAATATTGAACGTCAAATCAAAGAGTCAGTTGAAATGGGTGCGCAAATAATAGCAGGCGGTTCGCGATTTGATAAAACTTTCATACAACCTACCATTATTAAAGACGTTACCCAGGATATGCCCTTATTTAGGGAAGAATGCTTTGGACCAGTAGCACCTTTTACCATATTTACTGATGAACAACAAGCAACAGAACTCGCCAATGATTCTGAATATGGTCTGCAAGGCGCTGTTTATACCAAAGATATCTCAAGAGCCATGAGGGTGGCAGACGAAATGGATGTTGGAGGAGTGATCATCAATGGAACCAGTTGTTTCAGACCTGGAAATGTGCCCTATATGCCCCGTAAGCAAAGCGGATTAGGCACTGACAATATGTTTCATGCATATGAAGAGAACACACAGGGGAAAGTTGTAGTCATGAATGATGTAATCAAAAGATTTTAAAATTATTTTTTAACAAACCCCTGATAAAAAACGAATAGCATTCGTAACAAATACCATGTTTTATTTAAAAATGCTTGAAATGCCAATGAACCTGTCAGGCAATCCCATAATATAAAAAAGTATGGAAAATTATAAAATCATAAAAATAGAACCTTTTCTTCTTCACGATAAACTTGAAGAACCCTTTTATTTTTCGCAATTCGAATACAAGGAAAGAAAAATATGCATAGTCAAAGTAACCACTCAGGAAGGTCTGATAGGTTGGGGCGAGGGTTACGGACCCGGTGTAATGGTAAAGGCAGGTATTGACTTTTTCACCCCTTTTGTGCTGGGTAAAAATGCTTTACATCATGAAAACATATGGCAGGAAATGTTCAGAATGTCTTACGACTATGCAAGAAAGGGTGTTTTATTGTCCGCTTTAAGTGCTATTGACATAGCACTTTGGGACATAAAAGGCAAAATACTCAACCTTCCAATTAGCACCCTTCTGGGTGGACGAAAGCGCGAAAGGGTGAAACTTTATGCCACAGGACTTTACTTTACCAAAGGCGATAACATGGTGGAAAAGCTTGTAGAAGAGGCTCTTTTATATAAAAACGAAGGTTTTAAAGCACTGAAGATGAAAATCGGCCTTGGTGTAAAAAAAGACATTAAGAATGTGGAAGCTGTTCGTAAAGCAGTTGGGAAAGATATGGATATCATGGTGGATGCAAATCATGCCTATGACCTGGTAGAAGCAAAAAAGTTCTTACGTTTTACAAAAGACCTTCACCTTCATTGGCTGGAAGAACCCCTTTCTAATGAAGATCTTGAAGGATACACAGAACTTCGAAGCAACAGCGATACTCCTATTGCTGCAGGAGAATGTGAATACCTGAAATATGGGGCACTGGAATTGTTAAAGCGTAGGTGTGTTGATATATTTCAACCAGATACCTGTGCGTGCGGAGGCATTACAGAGGTAAAAAAAATGGAAGCCATCGCAGAATCTCATCTTATTAATCTTACCCCCCACAATTGGGGTACAGGAATAGCAATTGCATCCAACCTGCAAATTATGAGTAATATAGATATTGTTCCCCAAAAACTTTTTCATGAAGAACCCATATTAGAACTCGATTGTAGCCCTAACCGCCTGAGAGATGATCTGCTGATGAGTGATTTTTCAATAAAAAATGGATTTGCAAAAATCCCTGATAAACCTGGTTTGGGAATTGAAATTAATGAAGAAAAATTAAAGGAATATTCATTAAAGCAAAAAGTTGTTGCATGATAGTATCCTTATTGTTTATTATATTGGCAAGTTTTTTCCTGGGTACCTTTGGACTGGGAATGAAGTATAACAAACCCCTGAGCTGGGAGGCATTTTGGGGCATTCATGCCATAACTGCCATGCTGCTTGTTCCTGCCATATGGGCCATCACGGTTATTCCCCATCCTATTCAAAGTATTGCCCATACACCTCTAACTATTCTTTTAAGAGGCGGAATACTCGGCTTTCTATGGGGTATTGGAGGGGTAATGTTTGGGTTGAGTGTAAAATATGTAGGGGTATCTCTCACATATGGAGTTGTTATGGGTACCACTGGTATTATTGGGGCACTTGTACCCTTATTAAGAATAGAAGACTTCTACAAACAACAAAGTTTTCCTTTTATCATTGCAGGAATGTTGGTAATGATTATTAGCATCATTATAATTACCTATGCTGGAATAAAAAGAGAAAACTCTCTTTCCCATACAAATTCGAAAATCGAGGGTATTAAAAAAGGAAAGGAATTTAGAAAAGGATTACTGATCGTATATGTTGCCGGTATTTTTTCTTCGTTGCTAAATATTGGTTTTGATGCAGCCTATCCTGTTGCTGAAAATGCGGTTGACAACGGAGCATCGGAAATAATGGCTTCTATACTGGTTTGGGTTGTGGTTCTGTGGGGAGCTATTTTTTTCAACCTACTATATTCTATAACATTATTATTTCGCAATAATTCATGGAAATCTTTTTTAAAACCCCAATCTGGTAAAGCCTGGTTCTGGGCTATCACATCAGGTATATTCTGGTTTTTTTCAATGGCATTTTATGGATTAGGAGCTGCAAAAATGGGAGAATTTGGAACTGTTTTAGGATGGCCCGTTTTTGTTGGACTCTCCTTATTGTTTAGCAACTTTTGGGCTATAAGAGCGGGTGAATGGGCAAATTTTTATTACCTGAAAAAAATCCTTTTCCTTGGCGTATTGGTCATGATTATTGCTACCGCCATACTATCATACGCCAACACATTCTAAGGTCATTCAATTGATTCGTTTTTCTGATTATAATATTTCAAACAATTATATGAAAACCTTCAAAAAAACACCACTATTTTTATTCTTAACACTCACTTTTTATTTGCTGATTTCGAGTTTATCGTTACATGCAAGATTTAACAACATCTACAGCAACTCCAATGATTGCTCAACTGACGATAACAATTACAGTCAATCAGATACAAGCAATGATTCTATCAGCAGGGGAAAAAAATCTGAAACCCTGAATATTTATGAAACAGGAAATCAAAATATATCATTGCGTTACCGCACAAAAACAATTGACAATATTTCCGAGTCTATCTCTGCAATAAATGCCGGAATCTTAAACAACATTGCAAATACAAATATATTTAATACATTGACGGGTAAATTGCCAGGCCTTGTTATTAATCAACGAGGAGGTATTCCTGGAAATGAATGGGCAAGAGTTTTGGTCAGAGGGCAAAACAGTTTTAACGTTAACTACATAGAACCCTTAATTCTTTTAGACGGTATTGAAACAGATGTTTCTTTTATCAATCCGAATACAATAAAAAGTATAACCGTATTAAAAGATGCCGGATCTACTTCAATGTTTGGATTACGAGGAGCTGCAGGTGTTATACTTATCGATTCTCATCATGGAGAAGAGGGACCTCTTACTGTTCAGTTTAACTCACAGGGATCGGTAGTGCAACCTCTTAAAGTTCCCTCATTTCTTAACGCTTATGAATATGCTTTGCTACGTAATGAAGCAAATATAAACGATGGCAATGATCCTGGCTTTTCATCTGAAGATATTGAAAACTTCCGAACAGGCGATCAACCCTATAAGTATCCGGATGTTGACTGGGTTGATAATTTTTTACTTGACCACTCTTATCAAACAAGAAATAACCTCAGTATTTCAGGAGCTGATGAACAAAGAAAATATTATTTCTCACTTGGAAATCTGAATAATACCGGTATTTTCAACATTGACCCTGAAGCAAACACCTACAACACCAATACTGGATTCAATTCAACTGATTTCCAAACAAGAGTTTCATACAAAGCTACAAACAAATTAACGGCTTCAGTTGATCTAAAGGCCCGACTGGATGTGCACAGAACACCCGGGAAATACAACAATTTCGAAAATCGGATATTTTACAACCTGTATAACACACCAGCGTCAGCTATTCCGGTTTTTAACCCCGACGGATCGCTGGGCGGTGACCTTGATTACAGAAACAATGTTTATGGTGAATTAAACCATACTGGTTATTCAATCATGAAAAGAGCTTTTACCAGCGCCACTATTGATCTGCAATATGATCTGAATGAGTTTTGGGTTATTGTAGGAAAGTTTGGCTACGTGAACTTTGCAGACCATATTACTGACCGAACGAAAAATTATGCGGTGTTCCAATATGAAAATGCCGACAATATAAATCAGATCGGACAAAATACCAATATGGCGAATTACAGCATTTGGGGACCCTCCTATCGAAACCTGAATGGTGAAGTTGGATTGATGTATAAAAAAGACTTTCATAACAATTTCTTAAGTACCGGTATATATGCAGACAAACTTCAAAAAACCAGAAAAGACATTAAAATACCACGTATTTATCAGTCAATTAGAGGTTTTGCATCATACATCCTAAATGAAAAATACATCATTGACCTGACATTTTCTTACATGGGAAGTGAACAATTCCCACCTAAACAAAGATATGGATTCTTCCCTGCTCTTTCTCTGGCATGGAAAATCTCAAGTGAAAACTTTTTCAGCAAAACCTCATCAATAGATCTGCTAAAATTAAGAGCATCTTATGGTATTACTGGTAATGATTTTGATTCATTTAACAACGAGAGCCCATACTTTGAATATTTAGAAAATTTCTCACCTGGTATGGGATATAATTTTGGGTTTAATACAACCTGGGAGCAAGGATTTTTTGAATCAAATGCAGCAAATACATCCATAACATGGCAAACTACATCGAAATTCAATGCAGGAATAGATGCTTCCATTTTAGATCAAAAACTTTCATTATCTGCAGATTATTTCAATGAAGAAAGTAAGGATATTCTTGTATATGCCGCCAATACTGCACTTATAGGAAATGATTTCTGGATACCAGCAGGTATTGCAGGAAATCAGGGATTTGAAGCTTCCGTAAATTGGCAACAAATCAACCAAAGATTGAATTGGTTTATCAATGCCAATCTGCTGTTTGTAAAAAACAAAGTGATCGAACAAAGCGAACCCATGCAGGAGTATGATTGGATGATGAGAACGGGACATCCCATTTACTCCATGTTCGGATACACTTTTGATAGATTTTTTACAGAAGATGATCTTTTACAGGATATACCAGATCATACATTGTTAGGGCAAATCAAACCTGGCGATATGATTTATAAAGATTTAAATGAAGACGGGTTAATAGATAATCGCGATATTTCCTTTATTGCAAACCCCGATGTGCCTGATTTCCATTTTGGGTTAGGAACAGGTATTCAATTTCAAAACTTTGACCTTACTGTTCATCTTCAGGGAATAACCGGCGCACAAACCATTTTCAGGAATCCATTTTTATACGATTTTTCTGGTGGTACAGGAAACCTTCTGCCCATTCACCTCGACAGGTGGATACCAGGAAAGGGACAACAGGCAGAGTATCCCCGGTTGTCGATATCTCAATCTGAAATCAATAGGGTAAATAGTACGTTTTGGGTGAAGGAACTGAATTACCTCAGAATTAAATCTGCTGAAGCAGGGTATTCATTTCAGGCAAATTTTCTTGAAAACTATAATATCAGAAAATTCAGAATATACTTAAGTGCCTATAATTTATACA
>CAYMLS010000195.1:0-10101 GCA_964390665.1 uncultured Bacteroidales bacterium
TAAATATTTTGAATCGTATAGTTACAGCTTATCTGGAATTGGCAGAAATTCAAGCACTCAATCAAGAGCCAATGTACATGAAAGACTGGATTGAACAACTTGACACATTTCTTAAAATGACAAGAAAAGATATTTTAAATCATGCAGGAACTATCAGCCACAAACAAGCCTTAGATAAAGCTCACACTGAATATGAAAGATATAAGGAATTGAGAAAAAATGAGATTTCAGAAGTTGAAAAGCATTTTTTAAAACAAGTAAATGAAACTGAGAAAAAAATGAAGGATAAAAATAAAGGATAGTATTATGATTCCAACCCACACCATCCCTCCGCTCTCAGGCACATTTGGCATTCCCGCAAAGCTTGCCCTCAATCCAAAAATGCCAAAAGAGCCTTCAATCCCGTCCCGCTCCGACACACGGATTGAGAGACAGTGCATTAAAAATGAGACAAATAGATTAGAAAACAATAACGAGCAGCGTACAACACGCGGTCATAAAACATGCAGGGGGATAGTGGGTTTTCGGGCGTTCGTTACCGCCTCAATCTTTTGCAACGGTGGATAGTGACGCAGCCCTTCAATCCGGCACGTTTCATAGCGTAAAGGTTGTGTGTCTTGAATCAAACCGTTTAAATCGGGAAGAATACTGTACAGAAGATGGAAGACCTTCAGAGATTATAAGACGAAAGCCGAAACCGGGTGAACTGAGCCGGGGAATCACTATGTTCAACAAAGGAAATGACCTTCTGCAGCCGACTTTCAGGATTAGTTTGCAAACCACTTGCAAAGACTATTTATTAAAATTATAATCCGATCCATGCAAAATATCCGCAACTGTTTTTAAATGATCATCATTCTAATTTTATCATCTTCCCCCTCATTTTTATTCAGCAAAAGGAATCTTAAAAACTTATCTTTGCTTGTTTATTCAAAAAAGGAAGTTCTTTTTTGAATAGAAACTTTTGTTGTAGATTTTTTATCATTGGTGTCCGTTAAAATCATTAAGATTTCTCCAGGTTTCGGAATCGGAATGATTCAGATGGTCTGAAAAAAAGGAATTTCACAAAAAAGATGAGATCGTTCGTTTTGAAGGCGGATACTGATAAGTCATTGAATGATTACCACAAATTTAGAACTGATGAACAACTATTTAAAACAAAAACAGATGATTTTTGAAAAGAAACCTTTTCATTTCCTGAAAAGGTTTTCCAAAGGTTTTTTACTGGTTTTGGTCTTGTCTTTTGTAGGATGCGTGCCTGCCCGTAAATATGAAGATATGCTTGAAAGACGGCAGGAAACGGAAGATCGTAATACAGAGATCAGAAAAGAGAATGAGAAACTGAGTACCCAACTCAATGAGTTAGGCAATGAAAATGAAATGCTCACCCGCGAACTGGAGCAATTACAGCAAGACACAACCCAAATGGGTAAGGAAATGCGGGCGTTACAGAAAAAGCATTCCAATTTGCAACGTACATACGAAATTTTAACGGACCAAAACGAAAAACTTCTAGAAGGCAAAGAGCAGGAAACACGCGAAATACTCGCTGAATTGCAAAAAACACAGGAGGGGCTGCTGGAGCGTGAAGATCAACTCAAGGCCGCCACCCGCCAGATGGAAGAAAAAGAGGAAAGGCTTGATCAACTCAATGAACGATTGCAAAACTATGCCGAAGAATTAAACCTCAAAAACAGTCGCGTCAACGAGTTGGAGAATATTCTGGCCAAACAGGATTCGACGGTAAAGGCACTCAGAAGTAAAGTTTCTGAAGCATTGCTCGGGTTTGAAGGAGAAGGTCTTACGGTAGATATCAGAAACGGGAAGGTATATGTTTCCCTGGAGGAAAGTCTGCTTTTTGCCACCGGTAGCACAAAAGTAGATCCCAAAGGCGTCAGTGCTTTAAAAGAACTGGCGAAAGTTTTGGAAAACAACCCAGACATCAATGTTTTGATTGAAGGGCATACCGATGATGTTCCTTTCAGACCTGGCAGTCAGATCAAAGATAACTGGGATCTGAGCGTATTGCGGGCAACATCTATTGTAAGGATCATTTTGGAAAACAGCACAGTTGATCCCCAACGACTGACGGTTGCCGGGAGAGGTGAATTTATGCCTGTTGAAGATTCGAAAACACCGGAGGCGAGGATGAAAAACCGCCGCACCGAGATCATCCTTACCCCTAAACTCGACGATCTTTTGCAAATCATAGAAATGAACTAACTCCCTGATTATAATGATCCTATGAATAGTTTTTTTGATCTTTTTTACCAAAATGTATTGGCTACCACACCCCTGGAAGTGATCGCCGTGATTTTCGGTTTGCTTAGTGTGTGGTATGCCAAAAAAGCCAATATATGGGTTTACCCCACCGGTATTGTATCCGTTTTAATTTATGTTTATATTTGTTATGTTTATCAGTTGTATGCTGATATGGGTATCAATTTCTTTTATTTTGTGATGAGTGTATATGGCTGGTACATGTGGACACGAAAAGATACATACGCCAGGGTAAGACCCATCCGCTGGAATACAACACGGCAGCAATGGATGGGGGTACTCGCTACGTTTGTCTTTTTTTGGTTAATTCTTGGACTGATCTTTTATTTTAAGAGTGATGATCCCACTTATATCAACTCTTATATCCCTTACGTTGATTCATTTACAACGGCAATATTTCTGGTGGGCATGCTTATGATGGCGCTCAAAAGAATTGAAAACTGGGTTTACTGGATCATTGGTGATCTGATTTCAATACCTTTGTATTTTGTCAAAGGGTTGGTTTTTACAAGTTTTCAATACGCTGTTTTTCTGGGGATCGCCATAGCGGGTTATTATGCCTGGAAAAAGATCTATCAGCAGGAAAATGATGCGCAAGTGTAATGAAAGATGTTTTTATGCAAACTAATGGGTTGATTGTTTTTTAAATTATAACAAAAAAAACGAACAGTATATGGCAAAAATTGATTCAAGAGTCTTGATCATTGACGACGATGAAGATGTGTTGTTGGCAGCAAAATTATTCCTCAGACAGCATTTAAAAACCGTTCATACCGATAAAAACCCCGGCAATATTCCTTCGCTGATGAAGAATGCCAGCTATGATCTGGTATTGCTCGACATGAATTTTTCAAGGGATGCAACCAGCGGGCAGGAAGGTTTTTACTGGTTGAACAAAATCCTTGAGATTGATCCTTCGGTAGCGGTGATTTTAATTACCGCTTACGGCGATATTGAATTGGCTGTACAGGGTATCAAAGAAGGGGCAACCAACTTTTTGCTGAAACCCTGGGATAACAAAAAGTTACTGGCAACCATTGATACCACGCTGGAGGTTCACCGCTCCAAAAAAGAGGTCATTGATCTGAAATCCACACAAAAGTTGATTCTTGAGCAGGGTCATCAGCCTTTTAGTCATATCATTGGTCAGTCTGATCCGATGATGCAGGTGCTCAACACGGTTCAGAAAGTGGCGAAAACCGATGCCAATATTCTCATTCTGGGTGAAAACGGAACCGGGAAAGAGGTTATAGCACGCGCTATACACCGTGCATCGCCCCGGCGCGATGAAGTATTTATTAACGTGGATCTGGGAGCGATCAGCGAATCATTATTCGAAAGCGAACTGTTTGGATATAAAAAAGGTGCTTTTACCGATGCCAAAGAAGATCGTGCCGGGCGTTTTGAGGTCGCCAATAAAGGTACCCTGTTTCTTGATGAGATCGGCAACCTGAGTATGCCCTTACAATCCAAACTGCTTAGTGTTCTTCAAAACAGAAAAGTGGTAAGACTGGGCAGCGTGAAGGAGGTAACTGTGGATATCCGGCTTGTATGTGCTACCAACATGCCTTTGTACCAGATGGTAGATGAGCAGAAATTCAGACAGGATCTCATGTATCGTATCAATACGGTGGAGATCCATCTTCCTCCTCTTCGCGAACGGGTTGAGGACATCCCGCTTCTGGTTAATCATTTTCTGGAAACCTACTGCAAAAAATATAAAATGCCCAATAAGCGGCTTCATGCCGCCACACTGAAACGGCTTGAAAAACACCATTGGCCCGGAAACATCCGCGAATTGCAACATGCCGTGGAAAGAGCAGTGATCATGAGCGACTCCAATGTACTGCAACCCAATGACTTCTTTTTGTCTACACAGGAAAAGCAGGAAGAAGAAGTACTTACACCCGACACCAATCTTGAAGCGACCGAAAAAATGCTCATCAGAAAGGTGATTGACAAACATGGCGGCAACATTAGCAAGGCAGCCAAAGAACTTGGAATTACCAGAGCATCATTATACAGAAGAATAGAAAAATATGAGCTTTAAGAATTTTCGGTTAAATGTTGTTTTAAGGGTTTTGCTCATCGTGGCTTCATCGGTTGTTTTGCTGATGATCATACGACGGCAGGATTTTATCATCACCAGCATTATACTGGCACTTGTTGTTGTTGCCCAGATAACTTCACTGCTCAACTATGTGGAAAAAACCAACAGAAGACTTACTACGTTTCTCGAATCGATTCGCCACAGCGATTTTGCCTCTACTTTTACCGATCATGGTATGGGGAAAAGTTTTGACGACCTGAATATCGCCTTCAATGAAGTGATCGATGAGTTCAAGAAAACAAGAGCCGCCAAAGAAGAACATTTTAACTATCTTCAAACCGTGGTGCAGCATGTAAGTATCGGCATCATCGTTTTCCAGCGAAACGGAAAGGTCGATCTTTTTAACAATGCTGCCAAACGCCTGCTTGGTATCACCAACATGCGGTTTATTGAGGAGATCAAAAAAATTGATCAAAACCTGTCTTCTATCATTGGTGGCATGAAGGCAGGCGATAAAAATCTTGTTAAAGTATTTGTGGAAGATGAGTTGTTGCAACTTTCTATCCGCGCCACCGAATTCAGGATGCGCGATGAGGATTTTGTGCTGGTATCCTTGCAGAACATTCATGGTGAACTCGAAGCCAAAGAGATGGATTCGTGGCAGAAACTAATCAGGGTGCTTACACACGAGATCATGAACAGCATAACACCTATTGTTTCCCTCTCCTCCACGGTGAAAGATATTTTAATTGATAAGGAAACCTATGAGCTGCGCGGGGATATTGATACCGATGATGTGGACAGCGTGCTGAGTGCCCTTGCCGCCATAGAGAAAAGAAGCCAGGGGTTGCTCAATTTTGTGCAGATATACCGCAACCTTACACGGATACCCAAACCCAATTTCCGCTATTTCAGCGTAGAAGAACTTTTCAATGCAATACATTCATTGCTGGAACCCAAAATCAAAGAGCAAAAAATAAAATGCCGTATTCATGTTGTACCCAAAGACCTTATGCTTACTGCCGATCCCGATCTTATTGAGCAGGTTCTCATCAATTTGATCATCAATGCGATTCATGCCCTGAAAGACATTGAAAATCCATCGCTGAAAATACTGGCCATCAAAGGGGGCAACAACCGGGTTTCCATTTCAGTGAGCGACAATGGGCATGGCATTAAACCCGATATTATGGAGAAAATATTTGTCCCTTTCTTTACCTCCAAAAAAGAAGGTTCGGGTATAGGTCTTAGTTTGTCGAGGGAGATCATGCGTTTGCACAAAGGAAACATAACGGTAAGATCCAAGCCTGATCAGGAAACAACTTTTACACTCTTTTTTTAATGATCAGCAAAAAGTAATTTGTTGTGCACTATGGCAAAACCAGAGGTGATCATTTGTCCGTTAAACTGGGGTTTGGGTCATGCCTCCCGCATGATACCCGTAGCGAAAGTACTACAGCAAAAAGGATTTTCACCTGTTCTGGCAGCATCCGGGGATGCCCTCGAACTATTAAAACGTGAGTTTGCGCACGACGACGTGAAGATCATTTGTTTTCCGGGAAAAGTTGTGCGCTACCCCAAAGGCAAGGGTCTCTTTCTGAAACTATTCCTGCAAGCACCTTCCTTGTTGCTTTCCCTCTGGCGCGAAAGGATCTGGATCAATCGTTATGTAAAGAGAAATAATCCCTGCCTGCTCATATCAGACAACAGATATGGCGCCAGAGGGCGTGCGGTCTTTTCCGTTTTCGTTGGGCATCAGCTCAACATTCTGTTGCCCCCTCAGGTACAATGGATGGATCGGATATTCAGATACTTCAATCACGTTCTTATCAAATCTTTCGATGAATGCTGGGTGCCCGATTTTCCGGGAGAAGATAATTTATCCGGCATGTTAAGTCATGGCCATGCGTTGCCAAAAGTAAAGTATACCGGGCCGCTGAGCCGGTTTCGGGGTCTTGAAATGACGGGATTTCAACCTCCGGAGATCATGCAACAATTGCCTTCAGCGTTTATCACCGTTGTATTATCAGGTCCTGAACCACAACGTACGATATTAGAAAAATCCGTAAAGCGACTACTGAAGGATTTTGATCTTTTGATATTCAGAGGGTTGCCGGGAAACAGACAGGTGTGGAGAGATCAAAAACATATCTGGTTTGATCATGCCGATGCGAAAACCATGTTTTATGGCATGAAAAACAGCCGATTTATTATTTCCCGATCAGGATATACTACGCTGATGGATTTACATTTTCTGCAAAAAAAAGCACTTTTGATTCCCACGCCTGGGCAAACCGAACAGGAGTATTTGGCTCATTACTGGGAAAAGAAGGGGTTGGCCATTCAACTTGAGCAGGATCAGATGCACCTGTTGGGTGAAAAAATCAATTTGGTTAGAAAGATGGTTGATATATCCCCACAGAAAAATGATGATCTGTTGGACAGACAGTTAGATCGAATCATCACCGCATTGCCATGCCTGTCCGGGAAAGGTTTTACCACGAAAAAATAACGATTGTTTAGTAGGTTTTGGTCATGTTGGCCTGCACTACAATGATGTAGTCGGCAATTCCTGTGTTTTCTTCGCTGAGTGCTTCCGTATCTTCCTGTTCCACGGTACTTATGATGATATGGTCAGGCACATTTTCGGCATATTGTTTCAAATACCAGACAATGCCTTCAAAATTATCAGTGTGAAAAGCCCCGTGAAAATGGATCATTGCTTTGGCGGGAGTAAGATTTTTCAGGATAAAATGAGCCATGGTGGCATCTTTGATGGCTTGTGCCCTGGGAAAATTCTCATTTGTATTTCCGTGCAAACCTGTCATCTCAAGCATTGCTTTGTAAGCAGGCAATTCTGCATCGTAGGGCGGAGGTAGTGGTGGCATATATTGCCAGGCTTTTTCCTGCAGCTTTTCAAGTCCTTCAAAGCCCTCTCTGTTTACCAGCGATGCATATCTACGCGGAATATTGGTGGCAATCAGTTTCAGGTTGTTTGTTCTGGCAAACTCCACAAGGGGTTTTATATCGGTATCGTAGTTGTTCCAGGGTCTTGATTCCTGTTTGAAGCTCCTTTCGCTTATCAGTCCGTCAAAATATTCATCAATGATCAGTTGCACATCTGCTTCGAACATTTCCATACCCAGCACCAGACTATCCTGTTTCTGATGGTGCAAAGATTGGGTAAGTTCCAGTTGTATCCAATGACTGATAGGGTTGTTGTGCAATTCACCAAAAAGAACCAGTTGCTGGTTCTGGGCTGCTTCCGATAATTGAGAAAAAGAAGTTTTTTCACCATTTTTGGTAAATATCTGGTAAGCGGTCAATTCCTGCGCATTTGCAATACAAACGGAAAAATTCATGACCAAAAGAAAGGAAAGGAGTTTTGCTGACATGAAAGAAGTTTTAGCAAGGTTTCAAATTATTTTTTCAGACTGTCCAGCAAAAAATACATAGGAAGAAGATCGGTAACATTCCTGATGACGAGAATTTTGCCGGAAGTGCTACTTAAAATAACCCGGATCGGTTTTTTTTGTTTAGATTCATACTCAGCCAACACCTGCCGGCAGGCGCCGCAGGGTGTTACAGGGTCTTTTACTACAAAATTCCGGGCACTGGCACTAATGGCAATGGTATTTATTATGGTGCCAGGATAATTGGCAGAAGCGGAAAAAATTGCTACTCTTTCGGCACATAACCCGCTGGGGTAGGCTGAGTTTTCCTGGTTATTTCCTTTCACAATGATTCCATTTTCGAGTTGCAAAGCAGCACCTACATAAAACTCTGAATAAGGAGCGTAGGCATGCCGGGTTTGATTTCTTGATTCTGCAACCAATTGCTGGTCTTCCGGCATTAGTTCCGTAATATCATTGTATTCGGTGTATTCAAAAGAAGATTGTATGGTTTTCATATACAGGCAAAAATAGTGAAATTGAGAAATAAAAGCAGCATTTTCCTCCTGGTCTGTCTTTTTTTATTTTCAACAGTAAAATGTTTGTGTATCGAAAAAAAAAGCAAAAGATATTTTCAGGATTTTAAACAATCACATGATCATATACGTTGCTTTGATGTATGGGGTTTCTTTTGAGTAATTTGTATCAATCATTTTTGATCAACATTGATTTGATGAACTTTTTGTGTCCACTCTTCATGAATTGATAACCTTTTGAAAATCATTGATTTTTAAAATTTGTAGTAATCCCGATTACCCTTGATTTTTACAGAAATAATTGTTATATTTGCTTGTACATCTTTGAAAATTGATGATTCAGCGACAAAAACTATGAATTAATTTAAATTATTGTTTAACTTTTAAAAATTTAAAAATATGGATAACACAACAGGAAAAGCATTAGTAGGTTTTATAGTAGGCGCAGCAGTAGGTGTTGCTGCCGGTATTCTTTTTGCTCCCAGTAAAGGTGCCGATACCCGAAAAGAAATAAAGAAAAAAGCCGATGAAATTGGCAAAGAAGTTTCTGACCAGGTTGGTAAAAAAATGGATGAAATGAAAGGATATGTGCAGGAAATTGCCAACGATGCCAAAACAAGATTCTCAAAGGTAGAAGGTAAATAAATAGTACTCTTTTTATTGACATAAATTCCTTTATGATCGTATTGCTTAGCCCTTATCCATTTTTTGAAATGCATAAGGGCTAAGTTTTTTGGAATCATAAATAGTGTCATATTTTTTGATGAGGTTTGACTTTTACCTGTAGCATGCGAAAATCAAAATTTCATTCAATGATATGAAAATAGTGAATCAGAATATTTTGTTTTTGTCACCTGTTTTCAAATCTATTTTAAATCAGACAATTTCTTAACACCATGGAGAACAAAAACTTTTCAGAAATTTTTGCCGGGATCAAAAAGAATCTTCATATATATCTGGAGCGAAAACTTACCTGGTACACGCTTGTGGGTTTTGAAAAACTGGCCCGACTTGTCACCATACTTACATCAAACCTGATCATTTTCTTGTTTTTTCTTATTTCACTGATGTTCTTCTCTGTGGGGGCGGCATGGATGATTGGAAAACAGATGCAAAGCATAGAAACAGGATTCTTTATCATAGGAGGGGGATATCTTTTTTTGATGTTTGTTTTGACGATCTTTCGCAGAAAAATTTTCAGGTCTTTTGTCATTCGTGTACTTGCTTCTATTTTCTTTAAAGATGAAGAAGAGGATCAAAAGATATCATGAAGAATTGATGCCAATAATAAACCCTAACAATAACCAAACATGCAGAGATTCAAAAATATAAAATCATCCAAAGACCTCAAACTGGTAAAGGCGCAGGTGAAAAACGAAATGCTGGAAGCAGAGAAAGATCTTTTTGCCAGTTTTGCCCTGGCAGAAAGTATTTTCACCTTGTCCGGTTTCTTTTCAAAGTTTTCATCCGGATTTTCTGTTGCACAGCGCGCTATACTTACAGCACATAAATATATTGTTAAATTTATGAACTGGAGATCAAAAAGAAAAAAGAAAAAGCAGGAGAAAAAATAGTTTGTTTCTGTTTCTTTCGATCTGATCCTTATCACTGTCGGCGATATGCTTCAATGCTCCAGGATACCAATGGTTTACAGAGGGAAATGTTTTTCGGTACATAAACCATCAGTGAATCTTATCCGTATTGAAAAAGTTTTCATTGCTTTTATCAAAAGAAATTTTCAGGTTTACGATTTCCGGTCTGTTTCCAACCCTTACCGGAGGTCCCCATGTTCCAATGCCATTGGAAACATAAGCATGCATACCTCCAATTTTTTCATAACCAT
>CAYMLS010000196.1:0-8662 GCA_964390665.1 uncultured Bacteroidales bacterium
AAAAGCATCTCTAAATCCAAATGTTTCACGTGAAACATTGTTTAATATTGGTCTTATGCGCCTAAGTGGATAAGTAAAACAGAAATATCACTAGGTTTAATGCCGCTAATTCTTGCAGCTTGACCAATGGTTCGTGGTCTTATTTTCGTCAATTTTTCCCTGCCTTCATGACTAATTGATTTAAGTTTTGAATAGTCAAAATCATTTTTTAAAATAATGTTTTCCATTTTTGAAATTTTACCAGCCATCTCCTTTTCACGGTCTACATATCCCTGATATTTGATTAAAATTTCTGCAGATTCTAAAATTTCATCAATTAAGTGATTATTATTCAGAAAATTAACTTTATCACGGAAAATATGAATATACTGATAAAAATCAAAAACTGAGATTTGTGGACGAAGCAAAATATTGTGCAATGAATATTTAGTTGAAATAGCAGTTGTTCCGTTTTGGATTAAAATGGGATTAATTTCTTCAGGGGTAACTTTGGTTTCCTTTATAACCTTCTTAACCCTATCAATTTGCGCATACTTATCTATAAAAGAATCATAGCGGTTTTTGGAAATTAAACCAAGTTCATATCCATACCTGGTAAGTCTATGATCTGCATTATCTTGTCTTAATAATATTCTAAATTCAGCTCTGCTTGTAAACATGCGATAGGGTTCATCAGTGCCTTTATTTACTAGATCATCTATAAGAACTCCAATATACGATTCACTACGCTTTAAAATAAAAGGTTCTTTCTTATTGATTTTTAGATGAGCATTCATGCCACTCATCAATCCCTGGCATGCAGCTTCCTCATACCCTGTGGTTCCATTGACCTGACCAGCAAAATACAGGTTTTCAATATATTTACTTTCCAGCGTATAATCAAGTTGTGTAGGAGGAAAATAATCATATTCTATCGCATAACCAGGTTTTAAAATACGCGAATTTTCAAAACCTTTTATTTTATGTAGTGCTTTGTCTTGTATCTCAAATGGTAAACTACTGGAAAACCCATTAACATAATACTCTATGGTATTTCTACCCTCAGGTTCAATAAAAAGCTGATGTTTATCTTTATCACTAAATCGTTCAATTTTATCTTCAATACTTGGACAATAGCGCGGACCAACACCTTGAATTCTACCAGTAAACAAAGGTGAATCCTGAAAACCAGTCTTTAAAATATCATGAACCTCTTCATCGGTATAGGCAAGAAAACAACTTAATTGATCTTTAAGCGGAGGCGTATCTGTGAAAGAAAACTTTTTTGGATACTGATCTCCTGGTTGCTCAATCAATTTAGAAAAATCAATACTTCTACCATCAACCCTGACAGGAGTACCGGTTTTCATCCGGTCAGTTTCAATCTTAAATTTACTAATATTGTCAGATAATCCTTTACTGGCGTCCTCTCCTAACCTACCGCCCTGAAAAGAATTTTTACCAATATGAATACTGCCATTCAAAAAGGTACCACTTGTAATGATAACAGAATATGCAAAAAACTTTAATCCATGTTTGGTTTTCACTCCCTTCACGCAATCTCCTTCCAAAATAAGATCATTCACTGCATCTTGCCAAAAAGAAATATGTGGAATATTTTCAAGTTCTTCCCGCCATCGAAGGGAAAATAATAATTTATCACTTTGCGCCCTGGGAGACCACATTGCGGGTCCTTTACTCTTGTTGAGCATCCGGAATTGAATCATCGTATGATCAGTAACAATACCAGTCAATCCACCCAAAGCATCAATCTCTCTTACAATTTGCCCTTTGGCAATTCCACCCATGGCAGGATTACATGACATTTGTGCAATGCTGCCAAGATTCATTGTAATAATAAGTACTTTTGATCCCATTCTTGCAGCGGCAGCAGCAGCTTCACATCCGGCATGTCCTGCACCTACAACAATTATATCATATTGATACACCATTTTATTTAAATACTAAATGAATAATTATAGCTTACACTGTGCAAGATAAAAATCCTCTTTTTCTGTCATCACTCTTTTGTCTTCTTCACTTTTATCCATATAACCAGCTAGATGTAAAACCCCATGAAAAACAATCCTAAATAATTCATTCAGAAAAGGTACTTTCATATCATTCGAATTTTCTGTAACACGATCAAAACTAATAAAAATATCACCTGAAATGATTCTGTCTTTTTTGTTTCCATAGTCAAAAGAAATGACATCAGTAAAGTAATGATGTTCAAGATAAGAAACGTTCATGTCATATAAATATTGATCACTACAAAATATTATATTAATACTACCAGGAAATTTTTGTTCATTCCTGATTAAAAAAAGAATCCATTCCCTGAGTTGGTCTTCAGGAAATGGAAAATTATTTATTTCGTGAAAATAAAAATCTATAATATTTTCTTCGGTAAAATTACTTTTCAATGCATTCAATTTGGTTTAATCACTGTAATATTTTTGAAATAACTTTCCAGGTGTTTAATTCTTTCCAATGTCATAGAATAATTAATAGTGGAAATATAAAATATTAATTCAACAGTTCTTCCCTGATCATAAAAATTAAGTTCATCAACCAACAATTTAATAATCAATAATCCTTGCGATTTTTTATCAGTATCTTCTACGAATTTATCGGTAAAATCATCAGAAATGTACTGAGAAAAATCGAAACCATCTCCTTCATCTTTAATCAAAAAATGCAGTCCTTTTTGATCAGAAAAGAAAGAAACTTGAATTTTTGTATCCTCATTATTTTTATTTCCATGCACTTTGGCATTAAAATAAGCTTCATTTAAAGCGAGCTGAATATTACTATAGTAAGAATTCATGATATTATATTCATAGCATATATCTTCTATAAATGCTTCTAATAAGTGAATTCCTTCATGGGAATTCTGAATTGTAATTTGCTTTTTATTCTCTACCATAGTACATCGTTAATCAACGTTGAGAAAATAATTTTCAACCAGAGATTTATAATAATTAGTTAATTGAGGTGGTGAACTGCGAAGCATTTCAAGTGCTCTGTTTCTATCTCTATTATACTTTAAAAATTCTTCAGGGTTACTTAAATCATAAAATTTTGCGGTCTCCCCTACCCTCGTTTCTTCTTTTTCCCTCTCAAGTTCAGCACGTTCATGTTCTAATAAACGAGTAAGAATTTTTTGTTGTCTCAATTGGGTTTGTCTATTGATTCGATTAGAAACAATATCTAATTCATTTCTTTCCATATCGCGCATAATTTCCTCAAGGTTTCCTGTTCCGGACCCGTCTTCCCGAAGTCCATCTGCCAATTCATTTAATCTTTTTCTAATTTCTTCCTGTTCGGCAGCCATCCTGGCCAATTGCTCACTCATACCCATACCAGATTCTGGTTTACCCGTCTCACCTTCCTGTTGTTGATGACCTTGCCTCAGCTGTTCCAACATTTGATTCATTTGCTCCTGCATTTGTCTTAAATCCTGAAAACCTTGTTGGGGTTGAGATTGCGAAGATTCTCCCTGTCCCTGGGCTTGCATTTGCATTTGCATATTCTGCAAACTTTCATTAAGCAACAGAGCCAGATTATTGATGTGCATCATAACGAATTGTTGTCGCGATGCAGCATTATGTTTTCTTCTATTAATAAGATTATCAATCGCAATATCAATATTATGATTTATTTCCTTTATTTCTCTGCTAACAACAGATTGAATTTGAATTTGTCTTTTGGCCAATGCCCTCAAACTATCTTCAATAATAACAAGATCCTGAGATATTTTTCTTTGATCTTGTATCAAATCAATGAATTGAGGATCCTGTAAACTAACTTTTGAAATATCATCCATGAGATCTTCTTGTGCAAAAGACGAATAAAGCAAATTATCAAGTATTTCCCGTAATTTCCCGGCATCTTCTGCCAGGTTCTCTTGTTGCATAGCCGATAAATTATTCTCTAATTGCTCAGCCAATTTTTGCATACCCTGAGAAGAATTATTCTGAGGGGATAAACTCTCATTTTTTTGTTGATTCTTTAATTTTTCAAGGGATTCATCAAGGTTTTCCCGGATATCGTTCTGTTGATCTTGTGTATCATTAAAATCATTAGGTTTACTTAATTCCTGATTTTTATTTTCCAATTCATCAAGAAAATCCATCAAATCTTCAAAGTCCTCATTAATATTTTCCTGATCTTTTGCTAAATCATCAGTATCAGAATTTTCATTTTCTGTATTTTCAATATTAGACTCCTGATTTTCTTTCAATTCCGCTAATTCGTCTATGCTTTCCATTAGCATTCGTTCAACCTGTAATTGTTTAAATAGTTCAAGTGCTCTATCCAATCTATTTTCAAGATCTTCCATTTCAAACTGCATTTGATCAAGAGCCTCAAAAACTTCATTTTTATTCATCTCTTCAAGTTCCTGCTGTATCTCATCATACAATTCTCTTAATTCATCAGTCATTACTTCCTCGAAAAGTTTGTCAAGTTCTTCTTGCTTTTTAATAATTTCTTCTCCAGGATTAGAAAATTGTTTTTTTAATTCATCAGCACTGGTTTTTTCATTTTGTATTTCTTCAAATTTATTGTTGAGTTCATTTTGCTTATCAAGTAATTCCTTTAAATTTTCACGTTGCTCCCATGATACATTTTCACTATTGATCATTTCATTTCTAAGCTGGTCTATTTGCGCTTGAACATCATCAACTTCATCCATCTTATTTTCCAATCCTTTGGATACATTTTCTTCAGCTTGAGCAGTTTTCGCTTGAATTTCTTCTTCGTCAGGAATATATAATTGGAACAAAGCAGTTTTAGCGGATTTATAACCATTAACCTCATCATTATCAAAAACTTCAAAATAGTATTCAAAATTATCGCCAGCAGAAATATCAAAGTTATTAATGTCAATAAAATAATTGAAAGTTTGATTCTTAACATCCTTTTTAATATCAATCGGAATACTTTTATAAATGGAATCATTTAACTGATTATCATTAGAATTTAATTTTTTATAGTGAAATTGCAAATCAGTAAATCCATAATCATCTTTGATAAAACCATTAATAAAAACACCTGAATGATAAACAGAATCCCGGAATTCCTCAATAGTAATGTCAGGAAACATGTCAGGAATTACTTTCATATTATATGAAATACTGTCTTTTGTAGTATTACTATTATTTATCGAAATAAATGAATACCCGCCGGAGGTCATAAAATTATCTGAAAAGTAAAATACATCAGGATTTCTTTGGGATTGCTCCATTCTTTCAACTTTTTCTTTGTGAAAAAAAACAGAGTCAGAATTTCTCGTAATTAATTCCCATTGAATTTTGGTTCCTTCAGGAATTATTAAATCTCCCACATTCATAACCTTTTCATCTTTTTTACCTGTATAGGCAGGATAATCAAATGTAAGAGAAAAATTATCAATGAGAGAAGGTTTGATCATCTGAATGCGATAAGGACCAAGAATAAATCTACCAGCGATAATTTCGAATTCAAGATCACTCTTCAAATTCCGAATTTCGTATTGAAATCTGTTATTTGAAATTTTATTTACTTTGTTTGTCAGATCATCGATATGAATTTGAACATCTGAAGGTATAGCAGAACCATGAATGGAAAAATCCAAAACAAAAGATTTATTTTGATATCCCTGGAGAGGCAAATCATGATTAAATTCAATATCAAAGGGAACCGGTTCAGCGTATACTTTTTGATAGTTAATGATTCTATACCCAGGTTCTTTCACAAAGGAAGGAAAAATAATATAACCTGAAATAAACAGTATCAAAACCAGGACCGCATAGGGTATGTATTTATAATTGGAAGAAAACCGAATAGCATTATGAAAAGGTATTACAGACAGATTTTTAGATTTTTGTTCAATACCCGCAATTAACAATTCATTATTCTGATCATTTTCATTTAAATATTCTTTAAGTTGTAAAGTATTGGTAATTTTATCCTTTACTTCATCAGGAAAATATTCACCTATTAATTTGGCGGCATCTTTTAAACTTAAACCACGATAAATATTTACAATACCCAGTAAAGGTTTGAAAATAAATACGGAGAGGAAAATCACATTCGCAGTTGCAAAAAATATAAACAATACCTTTCTCGTTTGAGAATCAAAATAACCAAATCCTTCAAGCAAAGAAATAAATAGATAAATGAAGATAAAAAATATAAGAAAAAGAAGAGAACCTTTAATGATTTGATTAAAATAGTACTTCTTTATAAATTTTTCGAGCGAAGAAAGTAGTGAATTATAAGAATTTTGAATTTGCATAAAATATATACTGAAAAAAAATACAACGATTAATAAACTATAAAAGGCAGAAAGTATTACCTTGTGTAAAAACAAATTTACCCATAATTTAAAATAAAAAACCTAATTATTTCAATGGGCAAAAGCTTTTAACTTAACTTATAAACATCAATAATAGGACCAATTTAAACACCTTATGAGTAATATAAATTAAATGTTCTGAGCAAAATAATATTTTATTTTTATGAAACGAGTCCTGAAAATAATATTGACACACACACGCATGATTGTAATTGGCAGCATGGTGAAAAATGTAGTTAAAATATTGTTGGCGATCTGACCCGTAAAAAAAAGAACGTGGCAGGCATCTCACCTATTTTATCAAATTATGAACAGATAAAATTTAAGATGATATAGCATCATCAATAAAAAGACCATAAAATTTAAAATTACATTCCAATAAAACTCACATTATGAAGAACAAAAATATAACAGAAAAAGATCAACTGATGAATACAATAAAAAATGTTTTTCTTTCTGAACCCAAAGCCCGTCTTAACTACAAACAAGTTTACAAAAAAACAGGTATGCATTCTCCTGAACTAAAAAAACATGTAAACGGTATACTGTATGAATTAGCGAAAAAGGAATTTTTGATTGAATTATATAAAGGTAAATATGTATTACACCCGAAAGAAAAAGAAAAACAAAAATCAATAGGACCCATCATTACCGGTACTGTGGAAATGAAGCAAACGGGAAAAGCCTACATTATAACAGAAGATTTATTGGAGGATGTATTTATAGCGTCTAATAATACGTATAAAGCCTTACACAATGATAAGGTAAAAGTCAGACTATTTCCGAAAAGAAAGAATAAAAAAACCGAAGGTGAGATCATCGAAATTATTGAAAGATTTAAAACAAACTTTGTAGGTACCATAAAACTACATGATAAATTTGCCTTCTTTATTCCTGACAATAAATCAAATACTACCGATATTTATATCCCTTTAGATCAATTAAACAATGCAAAACCGGGAGAAAAAGTAATTGCTGAAATGACAGATTGGCCAGATGAGGCAAAGAATCCTTTTGGAAAAATCACAAAAATACTTGGTAAGGAAGGTGAAAATAATGTGGAAATTCATGCCATTTTAGAAGAATATAATTTACCCTATACTTTTGATGAAAAAATAATTTCGGAAGCAGAAAAAATTGATGAAAAAATCAACGAACAGGAAATAAGTAAAAGAAAAGATTTTCGAAACATTCTAACCTTTACCATCGATCCACACGACGCAAAAGACTTTGATGATGCAATCTCTTACAAGGTTGAAAATAATGAATTAAAAATTGGCGTACACATAGCAGATGTTTCTTATTACATTAAAGAAAATTCAATATTAGATCAGGAAGCATACAAACGGGCAACTTCAGTATACCTTGTAGACAGGGTAGTACCCATGTTACCCGAAAAATTATCAAATCAATTATGTTCATTAAGACCCAATGAAGAGAAATTATGTTTCTCCGTAGAATTTACATTTGATGAAAAAAGAAAAATAACAAATACATGGATTGGAAAAAGTATAATATTATCAGACAGAAGATTTGCCTATGAAGAGGTACAGGAAATAATTGACAACGAACAAGGAGAATACAAAAATGAGATACTGGAAATTAATGAAATCGCAAAAACACTAAGGAAAAAAAGATTGAAATCAGGGGCGCTGGCATTTGAAAAAAGTGAAGTAAAATTTAAAATGGATGAAAATGGAAAACCCCTTGAAGTGGTATTTAAAGAACAAAAAGAATCACATAAATTAATTGAAGAATTTATGCTTTTGGCCAATAAAAGCATAGCAGAAAAAATAGGCAAAAAGAAAGGTCAACAAAAAGAAAAAACATTCATCTATCGCATACACGATATTCCAAACCCTGAGAAATTAAATAATTTGAATGAGTTTGTAAGCAAAATGGGATACAATATGAATTTAGAAACCAGGGCTACCATATCAAAATCGTTAAATAATTTGCTCAAAAAAAGCAAGGGTAAAGGCGAAGAAAATATTGTAGAAACCCTTACAATACGCAGTATGGCAAAAGCAGAATATTCAACAGAAAATATTGGCCATTATGGATTGGCATTCGATCATTATACCCATTTTACTTCTCCTATCAGGAGGTATCCCGATTTAATGGTGCACAGGTTATTATATGCATACCTACAAAATGAAAAAATAAATTTCGATAAAGAAGAATATGAATTAAAATGTAAACATTCTTCTGATATGGAAAGAAGAGCGCAAGAAGCAGAACGAGATTCCATTAAGTTTAAACAAGTAGAATTTTTATCAGATAAAATCGGAAAAGAGTTTAAGGGTGTAATTTCTGGGGTAAGTAAATGGGGAATATTTG
>CAYMLS010000196.1:8672-9990 GCA_964390665.1 uncultured Bacteroidales bacterium
AAAACAAGTGTGAAGGAATGATACGATTAAAGGATATGACCCAGGACTACTTTTACCTTGACGAAGATAATTACCAGGTAATAGGACACAATACAAATCAAAAATACAAACTTGGTGATGAAATATTAATCAAGATCAAAAAGGCAGATTTCCAAAAAAGAGAAATAGATTTTGAATTAGCGTAAAAAAAAACCCGGTTAAACCCGGGTTTTTTTTAAATTCTTTCAAGTTATATTTATTATATTAAATTTAATCTACCATAGAGTTCTTTTCTGTATAACCCTCCAATGGGCAATACTTTCATTTTTCCTTCAATAACAAGATCAGGATATTTGATGGAGAAAATTTTATTTAAGTTCACAATGAAAGATCTGTGAATTCTAACAAAATCTTTTTGAGGTAAGATCCTGACCATTTCCTTCATGGTTGTATGCGTAGTATAAGAATTATCCGATGTATTGATAACAACATAATCTTTCAATGCTTCCACATAGAAAATATCATCAAAATTTATCTTGTTGAGTCGGTAATCAGCCCGAACAAAAATACTATCCTTTGATTCTTTATTTTCTATAATAGAGTGATAAAGATCTCTTTCCTTTTTAATGGATTCATCTTTTTCATGCTTATACAGTGCCATTTCTATAGTGGTCTGCAATTCTTTCTCTTTGAAAGGTTTGATAATATAACCATAGGGTTCAGTGATCTTCGCCTTGGAAAGTGTATTATCATCGGCGTATGCTGTAAGAAAGATGAGGGGTAAACCAAATCTTTCCTTAATGACATTTGCTGCCTCTATACCACTCATTTGACCTTTTAGCATAATATCCATCAAAACCAGATCTGGCCGGTTTTCTTCTATTTCTTCTATAGCTTTTTCGGCACTACTAACAGTTGTAGGAACCTGATACCCCAGTTTTTTCAAACTGTTCTGGATATCCTTAGCCACAATGCTTTCATCTTCAACAACTAATATTTTTACTTTTGCCATAACTATAATATTAATATGATCTTTTATGTGTTTTATTTTTAAGAAACTATGATAGTTAGTGTGTTTTATTCTTATTTTCTATCCTAAAATCAAATTTACAACAATTTTTTAAAAATACATTTTATTGTCGGCTAAACAGGCAAATTAATTCCCTTTATTTGATTATTTTAACTACTTGAAAGAAATTTCACCATTAAATAGCTATTCCATTTGGTGAATATGCGGAAAGTGTAAAAGATATAACGATATATTATACGAAATGTTTTATTCAATATAAATCAACCTACTATTTCGCTGGTTTCAACAAGAAAACTATTATTTTTGATG
>CAYMLS010000197.1:0-9964 GCA_964390665.1 uncultured Bacteroidales bacterium
TTGGTTACCCCAATGGTTACCAATATTGAAAACTCCTGGTTGAGATTCCAGGCTCGCATGGGACTTTCCAGTCAAACAGATGACATTGAAGTTGGTTACATGACTGATCCCATGGATGTTGCAACTTTCGAAGTAGTGGAAACCCTTACTATTGAGGGAACCTATGCACAATATGCGGTTGATTTCAGTGCAGCTACGGATATCACATTCCCATCCAATGCTTATCTGGCAATACGCAATGCCGCCGGTTCCACATTCAGAATTAATTACATCGATGATGTAGCCTATGAGGCAGTACCAACAGCGGAAGTGTTCGATACCAATATTGATGAGATTGACTTTGGTGCCGAAACATTCATTAATGAATCTTCTACGCAGGAGATCATCATTGGTAACTCTGGTCTTGGCACCATAACCATCAACGAATCCGACATTGCAATTACAGGTGCTGATGCAGCAGCATTTGAATTGGTGATACCTGATGATATGGTATGGCCGCTTGAATTGGGTTCTTTGGAATCTTATACTTTGACCATTCAGTTCAACCCAACTGAGGCAATCGCCTATACTGCAAGCCTGGATATTGAGGATAACATTGGTGCCAAGGCACTCAATACCATTCCAATTACGGGCACAGGTTACGATGCGACTATCACTCCTGACTTTGTTTTTGACTTCAATGAAGAAGATTTTCCACCCATGGACTGGAGAATTTTCGAGGGTGAATTAACCGATGATTCCATGCTTGAAGATGGAGCAACATACTGGAATCATGGTGCTTTTGCTAATGTTGGAGATGATGATAACGCTGCTAATTATAATATTTACGATACACGTACCAACTGGTTGGTAACTCCACCTATTGATTTAGGTGATGGTTCTATGGATTACATGCTCACATTTGATGTGGCACTTACCGAATGGAATGACACTGATCCAACTGAATTTGCTGAAGGACAATCTTTCTCTGTTGTTGTATCAACAGATGGCGGACTTACATGGTCTGATGCCGACGTTCTCAGCAGCTGGAGTGAAGGACAAACCTTCTCCAATACTGGTGAAACCATCAACCTGGACCTTTCAGATTATACTGGAAGGGTTGCCATTGGTTTCTATGCCGAATCAAACGGTAACGGAGATATTGACCTGTTTGTGGACAATGTTGGGGTTTCTGAAGCAGTGTATTATACGGTAACATTCAATGTTGATGATACAGAAGGTAATCCAATTGCAGATGCTACCGTAATGCTCGGCAATGAAATGCTTAACGCGGCTCCTTATGAATTTACAGTAGTGCCAAATACTTATGATTATGAAGTAAGTTCACCCGACTATATTTCTGAAATGGGATCTGTTAGTGTTGCCGACATGGATGTTGTTCTTGATATTGTTTTGGAAGATGCCTACGTGGTTGACTTCACCGTAACCGACGGAACCGACCCTGTTGCTGATGCTGAAATCATGATCTACGACAGTGAAGATATGATGGTGGATATGCTTATGACTGACGATATGGGTATGGCATCAATCATGTTACCTCCTGGTGACTTCACCTATGATGTAACAGCATTTATGTTCCTGCCTGTTGAAGGAGCTGTATTATCTGTTGTTGATATGGATATATCAGAAGATGTAGTATTATCAATGCCAACTCCTGAAGTACTGCCATTTACTGAAAACTTTGATGCTGAAGTGCTTCCTGATAACTGGTTTATCATTGACGGTGCAGCAAATGAAGCGGATGTTACATGGCAATTTATTGCTGATGATGCAGGTAGTACCATTGATGGAACTCCTTTCGCGTTCATCGATAGTGATGGTGCAGGTAGCGGAACCCATGTTACTGCTGCATTGATGACTCCTGCTATTGATGCGTCAACGCTTACAGGTGCACTATTCCTTTCATTTGATCATTATTACAGACATATTGGATCACAAACAGGTGCTGTTGATGTATGGGATGGTACAGAATGGGTGAACATTGTTACATATGATGAAACCCAGGGAAGTTTTGATGAACCCGCATCAACAATGTTCGATATTACAGCATATGCAAATGCCGAACTGAGAGTACGTTTCAATTTTGACGATGCTGGCGGATGGAACTGGTACTGGGCGGTCGACAACGTAACCGTTGAAGACCTGCCATTGTACACTTTGACCCTTGAAGCTAATCCGGCTGACTGGGGTACTGTTACAGGTGCCGGTGAATATGTTGCCGGTGCACAGGTGGAAGTTGATGCTACCGCCAATACAGGTTATGAGTTTGTAAACTGGACAAACGCTGCAGGTGATACCATTTCTGAAGTTTCTGCCAATATCATTACCATGCCGGAAGGCGATCTTACGCTCAATGCAAATTTCGCTCTTGAAGCTGCAGACCCAATCACCATGACTAACCTGATTGATGCTACAGGTGAAAACCTGCCTGCTGAAATCGGAACAGGTGGTAATGCCAGAGGTGCTGCTCTTTACATGGGCAGATATGCAGTTGTAGCTTCCCGCGAAGGTGGTCCTAATGTGTACGCATGGGATTATCTTAGTCCGCATCTGGGTGCAATGACGCTGAATTATGGTGATGGTGTTATAGAGGAAACTACTTTCCCAATTAATTATGCCCGAACTGCTGGTGATGGAATTTATGTTTCTAACCTGACAATAGATCCAACGGATACAGGTTGGGGCGATGGTCCATTTAATGTTTATCGTTGGAATGGAATAGATGCTACTCCTGAAGTTGTGCTTTCTTACACTGCTGAAGCCGGTCGTCTTGGTGATGCTTTCTCCATCATTGGAGATCCTGCGGCAGATGGACATATCATTGCCCACATTAATGGAAGCAACGATTTCAGAGTATGGAACTTTGAAGGTGGTGTAATTCAAAATGAAGATACCCCTGATCTGTTCACACTGGATATTGCAGAAGGTAATATCAACCATCATGGTATTTACAATGCTATACCAGGGGAAGATGATCTCTTTGTTGTTACCAGTAACAACCAGGGAATCATGCTTGCCGACCTGCAAGGCAACATTGTGGCAGAAATCCCAACCTCAGTGATTAGTCCCTATACTTATGATCCAAACATCTTTGAATATGATGGAAAACGTTTCCTTTCCTATACCATCAATAATGAAGATTCAGACGATGCAGAGGGTGCCAGGTATGAAGTAGTTGATATTTCAGAGGGTGCAACACTTGAAGAGGCGTTTGCCAATATCAATTCCTCTGCAACATTATCCAACAGAACTGTATACAGTAAAACTTTAGGTGCTGGCCATGCTACCTGGACAGCTATCAACCAGGTTGTAATAGATGAAAACAACGAAGCCAAAATCTTTGCTCACGTAGTAGGTACCGGATTCGTTCTGGAAACTACTGGTGATGAACCACCACTTTATACCCTGACAGTAGCAGCAGATCCTGCTGACTACGGTACTGTTACAGGCGGAGGTGATTACTACGAAGATGCTGTCGTTCCTGTTTCTGCAGAAGCTGCTGATGGTTATGAGTTTGTTAACTGGACAGTTGACGGTACCGAGGTTAGTACAGAAATGATGTTTGACTATATCATGCCTGGTGCAGAAACAACCATTACTGCCAACTTCCAGGAAATCCCTGTGACCGATATTGCAACGCTTGCTGAACTCAGAGATATGCCTGCCGATGGTAGCAGATACCGCTACACCGGTGAAGCTGTTATTACTGCAATGGATGGATTCCGCAACCGTAAGTTCCTGCAGGATGAAACTGCTGCCATCATGATCGATGACAATGATGGAATCATTACTACGGATTACGTCCTTTATGATGTTATCACCAACGTGGTTGGATCTATCAACATTTTCAGAGATCTGGTTCAGTTTGTACCTGTAGAGGATCCTGGTGATGCGATCGAAAATACTCCTATTGATCCGGTAGATTTTGCACTGGATGAGGTTACACAGGATGATCAGGCTAAATACATTGAATTTACCAATGTTACCTTTACAGGTATAGATGATGGCGAATTATTTGATAATGGTGAAAATTATATCATATCAGATGGTACCAATGAGTTCACTGTAAGAACTGATTTCTGGAATACCGACCTTTTTGAAACGGAAATTCCCACCACACCTGTTATTATTCGCGGTGTTGTGATCACTTTCAATGAAACATTGCAGCTGGTGCCCAGATTTGCTGCTGACATAGAAGAATACATTGAACCAACTACTTTTGCTGTTACGTTTAATGTAGATATGTCTACCGCTGATGGTTTTGATCCCGAGGCAGATGTTGTTTATCTCACAGGCGATATGTTTGAATGGGCAGATCCCGGAAATCTCCCTGATGATCAAACCATGTCACGTGTTGATGATTCTATGATCTGGACCAAAACACTCAACCTTGAAGCAGGTACATATGAGTATAAGTACTTCCTGAATGCCGGCTGGGATGGTGGCGAATGGGATGCGGGAGACAACCGCAGTGTTGATGTTTCCGAAGACACCGTTCTGGACGATCTTTGGGGATCACCTGTTAGTGTTGAAAACCTGTCTGATTACGCAATCAATGTATACCCCAACCCTGCACGCGATCATTTCAATGTAACTGCCGACAGCAGAATTGAAGCAGTTATTATTTCTGATCTTACCGGTAAGGTTGTATACAACAATGTTATCAATGACAACCAGGTTCGGATCCTGAATACTTTTGAAACTGGTATGTACATTATACATATCCATACTGAAAACGGAGTTGCTGTAAGAAAACTTCAGATTCAGAAATAGGATAGCACTCACTGCATCCAATGTGGATGCAACATTCACAAAAAAACCTGTCTCTTTATTAAGAGGCAGGTTTTTTTTTATCCCTCATATTCATAATCATTGAAAGACCTGATACCAATTCCCGGTCATGTTTTCGATAATGTTGCTATTCTTTGTTTATGATTCACGATGTTTTGAGGAATCATTCTTTTTTGAGGGATCATTTTCTCACATTGTGACTTTTTGCCTCTGATCAGAATTTAATTTTTGTTTCTTCAACTGTTTAAATGCTACAATTAACAATGGTTTAAGGGCAATCCTTATTTAGACTGCCTATAAATTGTATCTTGAAATGTTAAAACCACATCAAATTAACATTTAAGTTTTGTAATTATTATATTTTTGCAGCAATTCCTCGGCAGGCGATTTACAGATAAGGGAGAATGGAATTTGCATTTCAACGTTAAAAATCAACCAGGTTTTTATTTGTTTTGATAAGCACCTGACAACATAATCACTAAACCTACAAACCTATGATGAACCATTTTTTCAAAAATTCATTTCTGACTGTATTATTATTGATTGTATCATTCATGGTTGAGGCACAAAAAGCCCCCATGAAATTTAAGAAAGTAGATGATGCTGATGTTCGGATGATGACTTATGAAAAGGATTCTACTGCCAAAGCCCTGGTACTGGGAGACTATGGTGTAATTGAAATCAGATATGACAGTGAACATGGATTTCGCAGTCATTTTACCCGTCATTTACGCATGAAAATATTTGATAAGGATGCCCTTGATGAGGCTGATTTTAAAATCAGACTTTATGGGAAAAGTTATAGTGGTGAAGATATGACTTCCTTAAAGGGAATGACTTTCACTCCTGAAGACGGGAAAATTGTCAAAACCAAACTAAAGAGGAAAAATGCTTTTGAAGAAGAGATCAGTGACCATGTGAGGAGCATGAATTTTTCATTACCAAACGTAAAGGAAGGTACCGTTTTCGATCTTGAATATACCGTGGCTTCTCCTTTTTTATATACTTTACCCGTATGGTTTTTCCAAAATCAGTATCCTACTGAATTCAGCGAATTAAGACTGTATATACCCGAATATTTCTTCTATAAAACACTTATGCAGGGTTTTTTAACACTAACCCAACATACACAGGATACACGCTTAACCACCACCGGGCTTGATTACAAAGAAAATGTTACCATCCTGAGGATGGAAGATGCACCTGCTTTTAAAACAGAACCCCATATGAATGCCATCATCAATTACTTATCAAAAATTGAACATGAATTAGTTGGTTTTCGCTCGCCTTTTGGAGGTGGTCAGGATTTTAGCAGCACCTGGCCTAAACTAACAGAGCAATTGTTGGAAAGCAAAAGTTTTGGGAAGGTATTTGACAAAACCGATTTTATGCATGAGGCTGCTGAAACGATAAAGAAAAAAACAGATGATCCCCATGAAAGAATGATCGCTGCTTACCAATTGATACAAAACGAAATGAATTGGGACAGAAAGACAGGCTTTTATGCCAGCTCGAATCTGAAAAAAATATGGGAAAAAAAAGAAGGCGACGCGGCAGATATTAATTTCATTTTGATGGCGTTACTTCGCGAACTTGATATTGATGCTGATCCGGTTATTTTGAGTACCCGCTCGCATGGGATGCTTAATCCAACCCAGATCATGCTTCATGGGTTCAATTATGTAATTGCCAGCACCCACATCAATGGTGAAAAGTTTTTACTTGATGCCACCGACAAAGATACCCCTTATTATTTATTGCCGGAAAGATGCATAAATGGAAAAGGAAGACTGGTACAAAAAAACGGAGGTGAATGGGTTGACCTGAATGCTTTCGGCGATAATAAAGCACATACCATATCTGAGATCGTTTTAAAACCCTGTGGTTCGGTAGAAACGCATCTGGTGCGCGAATTTGAGAACTACAACCGGTTAAGGTTGGTTAAAAATTACAAGAAATTTGATTCGGATGATGAATATATGGATGATTTTGAAAGAACAAAATCTGGGATGGAGTTGCATTCCTTTGAACTAACTCACAAAGAAGACTGGATGAAACCATTGAAAGCCAGTTATGAATTTGCGATTCCCGAACCCGCTGGTGCAGAGCGTGATATTTTATATATAAACCCAATGCTCATTGATCAGATAGAGAGCAATCCATTCAGGTCGGAAGAAAGACTTTTTCCGGTAGATTTTATATTTCCCAATCAAAGAGTATTTGATATCACCATTCAAATTCCGGAAGGATATGAAATTGAGGAAATGCCCGAAAATTCAAAATTCGGCATATCAAGAGCCGGAAACGCTGCCAATTACGCTTGTACTTACAAGATGAATGGTGAAAACAAAATCGAAGTAAGTGTTCGTTTTGAGGTCAGTAAAGCATTGTTTATACCTAATGAATACAAGCAATTGAGAGAATTTTACGCCAAAGTTGTGGAAGAGCAGGCCAAAATGATTGTTTTGAAAAAAGTATCTTAAAACCGTAAAAGATGATTATACTTAGCACATATTCCCAGGGAAATTCAAAAATCACTTTTGTCTTGTTCTTGTTGAGTTTGGTTTTTGTTAGCGTGGTGTCAGCATCCAAATATCCTGTTTCCACGATCAGTGAAGAACTGAAAAGGAATGCCAACGCTGTTATCAGGATCAATGAGATGAATGTGGTTTTTGAAAAGCCATCAAAATATACGGTTGAAAGGAAAATTGTTGTCACCATTTTGAATGAAAATGGCAAAGGACCTGATATTTTTGCTGAACAATATGATTTGTACTCAAGTGTGAAGTTTAACGGAGGTCAGATCTATAATGAACGAGGCGAATCCATCCGGAAAATAAAGAAAAAAGATCTGATGGATCGAAGCAATGTTGCCAATTTTTCTTTGTATGAAGACAATCGTGTACTTGCCTATGTGCCCAATATTTCTGATTATCCTTATACAGCAGAGTATTCCTGGGAAGTTGACTACAAAAGAGGAATGTATTATGCTTCAGGGTTTTACAGTGTACCCTCTTTCAGTATTAGTGCAGAAAAATCCACGCTTAGTATTGAATGTGCCCCGGACATGGATATAAAGTTCAGGGTATTCAATGTTGAAAATGATCACAAAGAGAGCACGGGCAAGAAAGATCAAAAACAATATGAATGGGAATTTGAGAACATAAAGGCTGTGAAAAAGGAATATCTCTCGCCTGGCATCAGAAATTTTGTCCCGTCAGTGCTTTTCACACCTACCGATTTCCAGTTCGATAGCTATGCAGGTACCACCTCTTCATGGAAAGAATTTGGTAAATGGGCCTGGGAACTGAATCTCGGTCGGGATGATCTTCCAAAAGAAAGAATTGAATTTTTACAGAATCTGGTAAAAGATGTCCCTACACAAAGAGAAAAAGTAAAAAGGATTTATCAATACCTACAGGATAACACGCGGTATGTGAATATAGCGCTTGGAATTGGAGGGATGCAGCCCTTTGAGGCAAAAATTGTTGATGAAACAGGTTACGGTGATTGTAAAGCACTTACCAATTACACCAAAGCCATGTTGAAAGCGGTAGGCATCAACGCCTACTATACCTTGGTTTACGCAGGAGCAGGTAATTACAACCTTCTGGAAGATTTTGCCACCAACCAGTTTAATCATGTCATTCTTTGTGTTCCGCTTGAAAAGGACACCATATGGTTGGAATGCACCAGTCAACAAATGCCCTTTGATCATTTGGGTGATTTTACAGATGACCGGCCGGTTTTATTAATACGGGAAGACGGTGGGCATCTGGCGCGTACCCCTGCGTATAACCGAAAGGACAATATCAATAACATAAAAGCTATTCTTACCATCGACCAGGAAGGTAATGGATCAGGACATATTCAAATGCATTACGGAGGAATATATTTTGTTGATTATTATCCTGTTGTGCGTCTTACCCCCGATGATCAGAAAAAGTGGTTGTACCGCAGGTTTCATCTTCCTAATTATACCATAGATCAATATGAACTTCTGGCATTGACTGATACAGTAAAGCCTGTAACGGGCATACAAATGGATGTTTCCTTAAGATCTTACGGCAGTGTTAGCGGTAATCGTATACATGTACCGCTCAACCCTATTAGTCCGAGGCAATATATACCCAGGCGGGAAAGAAACCGTAAAAGTCCTTTTGTTTTGAAATATGAAAAGTCGGTTTCAGACACATTGGTTTTTAAAATTCCAGATGGTTATGTGTTGGAATCACCAGCTCCCGAATATTTTGAGAAGACAGACTTTGGAATCTACACTACCCGCTTCGTGAAAGGCAGTGGTGAGTTTCTTTATATTCGTGACCTTGAAACTTTCAAAGGAAACTTTCCACCAGATAGATATAAAGAATTCTATGATTTCCATCAAAATATTGACAGGTCAGAGGGGCAAAATATCACTTTTGTAAAACAGTGATAAAAAACGTTTGATTGCTTGTTCGGGATGGAATAGTTTTATAAATCACTTTATTTCTGCACCGGTAAGACACGTATAATAAAAAAACCTTCGGAAATCTTTTTTTCCGGAGGTTTTTTTATGCAGTTTTCGGATGATACCCAATAATCTATTGTCTGTATCCCATTGATTGGAGTACTTCGTCGCTCAGGTCATACCTTACATCGGTAAAGATCATGTTGCCACTTTCGGTTTTATCGAAAATAATGGCATAATTACCTGTTGTGGCTATTTCTTCAACCGCCTGATAAATCTGATCCTGTATGGGTTTTATCAACTCCTGTCTTTTTTGGAACAAATCTCCTTCGCGGCCGAATCTTTGCATTTGCAATTGTTTGGCTTCCGATTCTTTTTCAATGATTTCTTCCTCACGCTGGCGCTTCATATCTTCGGGAAGCAAAACGGATTCTGCCTGATATTTCCTGTACATTTCATCAATTTCACCAAACAGTGTTTCAATTTCATTTTGCCATTGTACAGAAATCTCATTAAGTTCCATCTGAGCAGCCTGATATTCAGGAATGTTTTCAAGAATATATTCTGAGTCAATATAGGCAAATCGTTGGGCAAAGCTATTTGTGGACAGAAGTAGAATGGCGGGTATGATCCATAAAATCTTTTTCATATGTTTTTTATTTTAGTACTTTAATAACTGATAGAAGTTCAGGCAATCATTAATCTATTGATTGGCCGATACTG
>CAYMLS010000198.1:0-9753 GCA_964390665.1 uncultured Bacteroidales bacterium
TCTAATCATCCGCGTGTATGTCAATGTTATTGTCATGGCTCGGTTCATTTATTATGTCAAATATTTGAAACAAAGAGGGGAAAATCCCATCATCTTTATTTTGATCGTCAAACAATCAATTCGACATAATCAATTTAGAAAAAAAAGCGCAATCCGCTTCATAAAAAATAAGAAAGGTATCTATGGAATGAATAATTTTATGCCGATCATGCCATAAGAGTTTCCTTCATCAATTACTCCATAGAATAAAAACGTACGCCTTTTTAGGTGAGAAAGAGAGAGATGCAAGGCAGGAGTAAAACAAATCCGGCACAAATGAAAAAAATATCAAAGCTTTCTTTAATTTTGTTTTTCAAATCACTTACAATCCAAATAATCATAATCGAAACACACAAGCATTATACGTAATAAACAAACAAGTAAATGATAAAACGCGAAGCCATTACCGAGAATTGGTTGCCCCGCTATACCGGCACCTCACTGGAAGAATTCGGGAAATACATCATTCTGGTAAATTTTCTGGAATACGTGAATATTTTCTCCAAGAAATTCGATGCCCGGGTCAAAGGTTTGGATCGGGCCATGCCCAGCGCAACACATAACGACATAACGATCATCAATTTCGGAATGGGAAGTGCCAATGCAGCCACCATTATGGATCTGCTAAGTGCTATAAATCCCAAAGCGGTGCTTTTTTTGGGAAAATGCGGTGGATTAAAAAAGATCAACAATCTTGGAGACCTTATTTTACCCATTGCCGCCATTCGGGGTGAAGGAACGTCCAACGATTATTTCCCACCCGAAGTACCCGCCCTGCCCGCCTTTAACCTGCAAAAAGCAGTTTCAACAAGCATACGGGAAAACAGCATGGATTACTGGACGGGAACTATTTATACCACCAACAGGAGGGTTTGGGAACATGATGAAAAATTTAAGGAATACCTTCGCAAGATAAGGTGTATGGGCATAGACATGGAGACCGCTACGATATTTTCGGTGGGTTTTTTCAACCAGATACCCACAGGCGCGCTTTTGCTTGTTTCCGACCAACCCATGATATCAACCGGAGTAAAAACCGAAAAAAGCGACAGAATTATCAGCAAGCAATTTGTGGAAAAGCATCTCGAGATCGGCTACGATTCGCTTATGCAGTTGGTCAACAACGGTCTTACCGTAAAACATCTTAAATTTGATGATGAATAAATTTGTTTTTTCACCCTCAACGGTGAATTTTACCTGTAAAGATCTGTTTCATGAGTATAGTAGGATGGGAAGAAGTTTTCAGAAATTTAAAAAATAAAAAATACCACCCCGTGTATCTTCTTATGGGCGAAGAACCCTTTTATATTGATGTAATATCAAAATATATTGAGGATACCGTGCTCAGTGAAGAAGAAAAAGAGTTTAACTTTTCTGTGCTCTATGGTCGTGAAACCGATGTAACCAGCATTGTGTCCACGGCAAAAAGATTTCCCATGCTATCAGAGTACCAGGTAGTGATCGTAAAAGAGGCACAGAACATAAAAGACCTTGAGAAGCTGGAATCGTATGTCAAAGCCCCGCTTGAATCAACACTTCTGGTGATTTGCTATAAATATAAATCTTTCGACAAGAGGAAGACCTTTGTAAAATCAATCATGCAAAAAGGGGTGGTAATGGAATCGAAAAAGGTTTACGACAGTAAAATGCCGGGATGGATTCTTGATTACCTGAAAAGACACGGGTATAAAATCGATCCCCGGTCAGCACAGCTGCTGGCAGATCACCTGGGAAACGACCTTTCCAAAGTGGTGAATGAATTAAAAAAATTGTTTATTTCACTTCCGAAAGGTAGTTCCATCACAACCGATATAATAGAAAAAAACATTGGGATCAGCAAGGACTATAATATCTTTGAATTACAGGATGCCCTGGCAACAAAAAACAGACTAAAAGCATTCCAGATCGTCAAATATTTTTCAGATAATCCCAAATCGAATCCATTGGTGGTTACACTTTCGGTGCTGAATTCTTTTTTCACCAAAATACTTGCTTATCATTCCATCAGCAACAAAAGCCAAAGCAATGTTGCTTCCAAACTGGGGATGCCTTCTTTTCTGGTGCAGGGAATACAAAAAGCAGCACAAAACTATCGTTTGGAAAAACTATACGCAATATTTGCCTTGCTCAGAGAGTATGACGTAAGGTCTAAAGGTGTTAACAATCAGTCCACCTCTCATGGAGATTTACTTAAAGAACTGGTTTACAAAATAATGAACTAAAAAGGCAAACTTTTTCATCCGTAAGAAGTTTAGATAGTGAATGCTTTGAAAACAAATTAAACAAATACAAAATGAATTACTGGCTCGTAAAATCAGAACCCGGTGCCTATTCCTGGGAAAGATTTAACAAAGAAGGAAAAACCATGTGGGATGGTGTAAGAAACTACCAGGCGAGAAACAACCTGAAGGAAATGAAAAAAGGGGATCTGGTTCTTTTTTATCACAGCGTATCAGACAAGGAGGTTGTTGGATATGCCGAGGTAGTTAAAGAACACTACCAGGATCCTACTACTGATGATGACAGATGGGTTGTTGTAGACCTGATACCCAAAGCTCCTTTAAAAAACCCTGTGACACTCGACCAGGTTAAAAAGGATGAAAGGCTAGAGAACATAGCGCTGATCAAACAATCACGTCTGTCGGTGATGCCATTAAAAAAAGAAGAATTCGATACGATTCTTGAATTATCAGAATCAGAAAACCACTAAGAAACATGAATCATATAGACATCATCCTTTCTATTCCCCTGGTGATAGGTGCACTCCGGGGCTTCATGAAAGGATTTATCAGGGAAGCAGCTTCACTGGGCGGATTGATAGCAGGCATATACTTTGCAGCAATATTTGCTGAAACAGTGGGCATGCATATCGGGGAGTATGTAGATTGGGATCAAAATACCGTGAAGATAGTTGCCTTTGTCGTTGTTCTAATTATCGTACTTATTGTGGTTACACTGATCGCCCGTATCATAGAAAAAATATTTAAAATGGCGGGGTTGAATTTTCTGAACAGACTGGCAGGCGTTGTGGCAGGCACGCTAAAAGTTGCATTTATACTCAGCGTGATTCTTATATTTTTCAACTACATCAACAGAAACGAATTATTCATGTCGAAGCAAACACAGGAAGAAAGCTTTTTGTATAATCCTCTTTCGAGGTTTGCACCCTCAGTGATTCCCCCCAACAGTTTCCTGCAATACAACAAAAAGGATCAGGAAGAACCCAAAAGTGAACCGCAGATAATCTAATCAATCTTCACTTAGTGTTTAGAAATCATTTTTTCTGGCAAAACTTCCGGCGTTTGCGATGCCTCAACAATTATAAAACGTTCCATCATTTTTTCGCAGGACTTGCTGATCGGTAGATACCTCATTTACAACATACATTATTTCGTTTCTGAAAGATAACACGGGCGGATAAGTGGTGATGTAATATTCGCCATCAGGGCAAAAATTAAGGGACTTAACATCTTTGATCTGGATGGTTTTCCGCTTGTATGGCATCTTTGTTTCCCATTTTCTGACATATTCAATGGCTTTTTCTTCTGAGAGCGATGCGGGTAAACCGATGCGCAATGATCCGTTGGAAAAGACAACGATAAAACTATCCGGAACATAACGCCGTTTCAGAGCGCGTTTAAAGGCAATAATATCTTTCTGGTACATTGCATCAAGAGTTTCCCTGTCAGCACCGATCAGGTCGAGATATTTTACCGGTACAGGAAAAAGCAGGTTGTTCCATTTTTCGATCAGGTGAAAAAGTTTTTTCCTTTCATGTCCTGCAAACCCGGAAATATTCATTAATTCAGAAAAAAGGGCGTTCATCTGTTTTCGATCGGTTTTACAAATAAGATCAAAATATTTATCTTTTAAAAACGATTTCACATAGAAAAACCGCTCATAATCGCATGAATAATGCTTAAAAACAGATTGATCATCTGTTGGATTGTTTTTAAAATGATCCTTTTTCATGTTCCCCATTTGAGATTGTTTTTTAATTGAATGATAAGTTACTTCCATTAGTTTCTGATAAAGTATTACAAATATGCTTCCAACAAACCAGGTTTCCGGCAAACAAATATATTTTCAACAACTTTGTATACGAAATATTTTCTTCCGTGGTTTACGGAAATTTGATGGTTTTATTTCCGTGTTTCACCATTATTTTCACCTGCTTTATATTAATTTAAAAATCCAGTATACGCATATTCATCAACCAGGGTTTTGTTGAAAAAAAGACAGTGCACACCGTAACTCGTGATAACTGTATTCTTCTCCCAGTTCCTGCCGTGCTACCGTAAGTCCTTTTTCTGATGCTGATGAAAAATAACGGAGCATCTTTTCTGATTTATCTTCGCTAACCACCTCATTTAGTTGAACATCACCTGTTTTCACCAGACCTGCTATATGTCCTTCAATGGTAGAAACAGCCAATTCTCTTTTCTCAGCGATTTGCTCTACGTTCATTCCAGAGCGAAACAATTCCAGGGTAACTTGCGGTGAGGGCTTGTTATCCGCGTTTTTGGGATCAGAAGACTTGCTTTTCGTCACGAGCATTTCATCGGGGATGGAGTAGTTGGGTTGCACATCATGGTTTACACAATATTCCACCACAAGAGAAATAATATCATGACCAAATTTCTCTATCTTTTTTTTACCAATACCAGGTATAGAACCTAAAACTTTGAGATTGGCAGGCAACAAATTGGATATATCGTGCATCGGTTTGCGGGGTAGTACCATATACAACGGTATGTTGGTTTGTTTGGCAACCGTGTCTCTCCATGACCTCAAACTATCCAGCAGCTCAGGGTGCTCAATGTTTTTTGACGTTTCCAGGACAGTTTTCTTTTTAGGAGAACGGGAGGGTTTTTTAAAAGAATCTTCAATAGATGCTTTGGCTTTAACTTCAAGGAAATCCAGGGTTTTAAAACCCTTTTTCAAAGACTGCAAACAATCGGTTTTTATTTTTAATTCGAGCATCAGATATGAAAAGGCATCATTCAGGGTTTTCTGCACCTTTTTGTTATCACTTTCAATAATCAAACCATCAAGAATCCCTTTCACCTGGTCATGGAGCAGTGGAAAGAAATACCCTGCCGCTTTTTTAATCCGGTCTTGCAACAAACTATTGTTTTCTATTTCAGGATATTGATTTACATGTTTGTTGATTTCCCTGGTAAACTTTACTCCCACATCTGCCAGTTTATCGTCGAGTATAACCTTTACTTGCTTCAATACTTCTGCCAGCGTGTCATCCAGACTATTGTTATGTTGATTTGCCAGTTTCAGCAGATAATTGAGTCTGCGCTGCACGTTATTAAAATCAAAAAGTTCTTCTATAAGTGCCAATTGAAATTGCAAACGGGATTCCCGAAGTTGTTCTTCATTGGGTTGATTTTCTTCCACCTGACGGATAAAACCTTTAATATTGTGATCATTTTTGATGGAGGAAACCCCGATTCTGCTGCTTAAAACAAGTCCCTGGAGTGATTTACACCGGCTAAGCGCCACATACACCTGACCGTGTGCAAAGGCCGACTGGGCATCAATAATAGCCCTCTCAAAAGTAAGACCCTGACTTTTATGAATGGTGATGGCCCAGGCAAGTTTGAGCGGGTACTGAGCAAAAGAACCGATAAACCTTTCGCTTATTTCTTTGGTTTGCTGATCGAGAGAATATCTTTTATTTTCCCAAACGAGTGGATGAACCACAATGGGTTGATCTTCGTTTTCGCACTGTACCAGTATTTCATCATTTTCAAATCCCTCAATTGTACCAATTTTTCCATTATAAAAAAGTTTTTCGGGTGAAGGATCATTTTTCACGAACATTACCTGTGCCCCCTCCTTCAGTGTCAGTTTCTGGTCGGTAGGAAAAGAATGCTCAGGAAAGTCCCCTTCAATAACAGCAGTAAAGGTGCGTGGGGTATTTCGGATCTGCGACAACTTTTTCGTATTTAGCTGGTTGGCCTGGAAATTATGTGTTGTGAGGGTTATATAACCTGTTGTATCACCATGAAATATTTCCGGGTCATATTGTTGGTTGATGGCATCCAGCGTGCGGTCATCCAGTTCATTGTCGCGAACTTTGTTGAGCAGGCGAATAAAATTTTCATCTGTTTGCCGGTAAACTTTCGATAATTCTATGCTGATATAATTGGTGGCGCGCAGCGCTTTGCTTCCAAAAAAGAAAAATGTGTCATAATAAGGGCTGAGTAAATTTTTTTCATCATCTTTCACCACGGGCGCCAATTGCTGAAGATCGCCGATGAGCAGCAATTGTAAACCACCAAAGGGTTTATCGCGGTTTCTGTATTTTCTTAAAACCCCATCAATACCATCAAGCAGATCGGCTCTCACCATACTGATTTCGTCGATGATGAGCAAATCAAGACTTCTGATGATATTGATTTTTTCTTTGCTGAATTTTTTAAATCTGGCATCTCCGGGGCCTTCCTGTGATTCTCCCATATTGGGGATAATGGGTCCGAACGGCATTTGAAAAAAGGAATGAATCGTCACCCCTCCAGCATTGATAGCGGCTACCCCGGTGGGAGCCACCACCACAGACCTTTTCACAGATGAATTTCTGATCTGATGTAAAAAAGTTGTTTTCCCGGTACCCGCCCGCCCGGTTAAAAACACATTTTTTCCTGTTTTTTCAACAAACTCATAAGCAAGTTTTAAGGGTGCATTATCAGTAAATTCCATTTTCAATCACGTTCATCTGTTTATAATTTGATTAAATCAGTCAAACACCACCCGCTTGTTATCAAATAGCGGATTAGTTTCTTGTTTGCTGTTTTTAACGATATGATTGCTGATCTGCATACCTGTTTACTTTATCCTGGATGGAGAGTCTTCCAAAACAATCGGGAAGATAAAAGAATTGTGTTGCTGGTTCTTTGACCAACAGCGACAATGATTTTATCTTCGTACAAGAAAAAAGATTCATGATCATATCGTCTTTCAATCCCTAAATTCAACATTAAAAGTAAAAATAATTTAATATTTAAGCAAGTAAACCCAACGATGACTTCCCAAAAACAGTATTGAATTTATCCAATAACTCGACGTGTGGTTTACTTTATTTGCCTGTTCATTATTTTTTTTAGACTAAAAATGTTACAAAAATAACAAAAAACGACAAAATACAAAATTCATACTGGTTTAAAAAACAAGTAATGCTTGTTGGCGTTATAGAATAGATCATTTTTAGGATGAACAAAAAATGATTATGTTGGTATAAAAAACCGGATAATGCTGATTTTGTGATCTAATTTATCTTTGAGTCCACACTAAAAAGTATATTGTCCACAAATTACACCCATTGACACTAATTTTATAATGCCAGATATTCAGATATATAAAAACATGGCAATTGCACGAATTTCTCCGAAAACAAGTTTTTGGAGTGGACTCACCTTTGACGAATTCAAAAACCAACCTGGTTGTTACAACGGATAAAAATGCGACATTTTGTCAGAAACACAGATTGGATAAAAATTTGATAAACCAGAATTGAAATTATAAACTTATAAATACAACAAAAATGATAGGAATATATGTAATTTTCGGATTTTTCATGTTGCTGAGTTGGTTGGTATCCAGCCGTTTGAAATCAAAATTCGAGAAATATTCGAGGGTAGGACTGCGTTCCGGTTTGTCGGGTCGCGAGATTGCTGAAAAAATGCTTCGTGAGAGCGGAGTTAGCGGTGTACGCGTCATATCCACCCCTGGCAAACTTACAGACCATTACAATCCGGGAGACAAAACAGTAAACCTGAGTCCTGACGTATATAACGGCAGAAGCATATCCGCTGCTGCAGTAGCTGCGCATGAATGCGGCCACGCCGTACAACATGCGCGTGCCTATGCATTTTTAAAAATGCGCTCCACCCTTGTACCTGTGATCAGCGTAAGCTCGCGATACATGCAGTGGATATTACTCATTGGTATTTTTACTGTGCAATCTTTTCCCCAGATACTTCTGGCGGGTATTGTCATGTTTGCACTTACGACGCTATTCAGTTTTATAACCTTGCCTGTAGAGTTTGATGCCACACGCAGAGCTCTGCTCTGGCTAAGGGAAACAGGTCTTACCGTAGGCGAAGATCATGCCTATGCCAAAGATGCACTGAAATGGGCTGCCCTCACTTATGTTGTTGCAGCATTGGCATCCTTGGCCACCCTCATGTACTACATCATGATTTTTTTGGGTAGCAGAAGATGATCAACAGCATTTTCAGGGATAAGGAAATGAAAGCTTTTCCATAGGCTTATTTCCTTATCTTTGCAAACCCAAAAATTATTTTCAATAATGAGCGACCGATTATCAAGAGAAAAAGAGTATCATAACAAAGCATTTAGCCAAGGAGTAAGAAAAGCAGTAGATAAGTATTATACCATACATAAAATTTCGTTAGAAAAACTATATGTTCTCTTAAAAAAGCATGCCACCGGGAAAAGGGTTCTGGAATATGGATGCGGTCCGGGGCATAATGCTTTTTTTCTGGCCCAACACGCTGATGAACTTTTCGCCATCGACATCTCTGATTTTGCCATAGAAGCAGCCGCAACAAAAGCACAAGAACTCGGATTCAAGAACGCCCGCTTTATGGAAATGAATGCCGAGGAACTTCAGTTCGGGGACAACTCCTTTGACCTGGTTTTTGGCAATTCCATCATTCATCATCTCGACCTCGAAAAATCATTCAATGAAATCAAAAGGGTATTAAAACCCGGCGGGAAGGCAATATTCTACGAACCATTGGGACATAACATGCTTATCAACCATTACCGCAAAGCAACACCTCAAATGCGTACCGAAGATGAGCATCCTCTATTAATGAATGACATTGCACTTGCACAACAACATTTCAAAAACGTCAGTGTCAACTTCTATCATCTATCCACCCTTGCTGCAGTTCCTTTCAGAAATACCTTCCTTTTTGATCCTTTTCTCCGGTTTTTAAATGCCACGGATCAGTTTCTTTTTTCTCTTTTCCCCGCTATGAAAAAACAAGCCTGGTTTTGCATTATGGAGCTCTCCAATTCCTGACCTTCATTTCTGAATCCTATAAATGATGTGCATCTGCAATACTGTTTTGGATGGGGATGGAAGTAGCTGATCGGAGTTGAACCTATTGCAATAAAAAATCCAGGCAGTACGAGCACCTACCCCCAAATCCTCAACCCATTTATCTCAGCGCTAAAAACATTCAACCACTTCATGTTAGCCCTGCCATCTTCGCCCATCTTTTCCCCGCATTCAATACGGGGTTATTTAGTGTCAGCAAGAAAACCCACGATTTTATCTGTGCTTGATAAAGAAAGCGTCAAGTGCAAGGCGGGCGATGACTGAAAAACAGGAGTTTACTTTTCGTAATCGACTGTTTTGAAGGCGAGCCCAACGTTTACCCACATTTCATTTTGGGCAGCAATTGGCGTTTTCTTGCAAGCACTATTTACATTGAATCCCTTCGGGATTCTCTGTCCTGGGAAAACTTGTATATGCTCTGAAAAAGTACGCTTTACTTTAAAAACTGACAACTTTCATTTGCAAAAACTACCGTTTTTTAATTTGCTGTCTTCATCCGGGTTATTTGCATCAACCGGGCCATGACAATAATATTGACGCATGCGGATGATTATCATTCGCGGCATGGTAAAACATGCAGTCAGCGTGTTGGCGAGCTCTCTCGTTGAAAA
>CAYMLS010000199.1:0-9704 GCA_964390665.1 uncultured Bacteroidales bacterium
TAAAACAAAACAAAATTTACACGAATGTCTAAAAACAAGTTTTTAGACTGTACTAAAAAAATATATAAATATGGAAGATTTTCTTTATATCATACTGGCGATTGTTTGGTTGGTGATCAGTATCATCGGAGGCAAGAAGAAAAAGCAGCAGTCGGCTCCAAAACCGACCAGCCAGCAAGGTACCGCCCCCGAGCCCCAGGAGCAAACACAGGAACCTGTTGATCTGGAAGACATGCTCGAAGAGTTTTTCCAGGGTGAAAGCAAAAAGAAAAAAGAAAAACAAGTGCAGGGGGAAACTTTTCAGAATTATGAAGACCAGTATGAGGATGAAGGAAATTTCATGGGTACCGATGTAAAGGATACTGCAGGATCGTCAGATGAAATGAAAAAGTTTGAAGGAGAAATGGGCAGTGATTTTGAATTTGCATCCGAAGGAAAGATCGAAACCATTGAAGACAGAATCAAATCATATGATCAGGATATACACAGGATCAATGATGAGGATGAAAAAATTGAAGTTGAGGAACTGGATGATGAAGTCAATTATGGAGGTGTTGATTTTGATGGCAGAAAAGCAATTATTTACTCAGAAATCATCAATAAAAAATATTTCTGACCCATTTTGATTTTTGTATTAAATATTCATTAAATTTGTAACTGCAAACGGGGAATCCGTTTGTTTTTTTTAGTACCCATACCCAAAAAAAGTCTTCCGGAGTTTCATTGAAAGAATTTCTTTGAATGAAACATACAAAAAAATCAGAGTTGTCAGTTGTTTTGCATGTTGGTGCCTTCTGTCAACTGTTTTTTTTTACCTTATCAGTTCATCAATATTTACCAAATGATCTGATAATCAAAATTTGATCATAATTTCACAGTGTTTGTTTGCTGATATTTTTGTTCCGGATTTGTAAGAGAAAAGAATGTTTTCAGAAAATTAAAATAGAATTATCCATGTTTGTCATGCAGTGTCAAAATATCAAAAGTTGTTCGTTGCGGGAGGTTATCTCTTTCCCGCCCCTGCTTTTGTTTTTTGACTTTTTCCCGCCACCCCTCTGGCGGGAAAAAGAGGAAAAGTACTGCGCGGCATTATTTAAAAAGCATTTGATTTTTCCCTTTGTTTTTATGCATCATTTGATTTTTAATCAATCCTGCCAGATGCCTGAATTTGAAAAAACAAAGATCATCGATCAACGGAATCACCCAAAAAAATAAATAATCCTGAATTTCTGTTTTTTCTGTTCGTTACAGAAATGGTTTTGTGGAGACTCGTTTTCCACAAACAAGATAGTAAAGTAAGTCATTTAAATTGTTATAGTCATGAATGAGGTTAAGTATTTTACAAAAGAAGGTTTAGACAAACTCAAAGACGAGTTAGAACAATTAAAGTCGGTTGAAAGACCCTCAATTTCGCAACAAATTGCAGAGGCAAGAGAGAAAGGCGACTTATCGGAAAATGCAGAGTATGATGCTGCCAAAAATGCACAGGGAATGCTTGAACTCAAAATTTCCAAATTGGAGAACATTCTTAGCAATGCCCGTGTGATTGATGAGTCGCAACTTGATAATGATAAAATTTCGATTTTATCAAAGGTGAAACTCAAAAATTTGAAAAATAATGCTTCCATGACTTATACACTGGTACCGGAAAATGAAGCGGATATCAAGTCAGGACGGATTTCTGTCAGTAGCCCCATTGCCAAAGGATTACTGGGCAAAAAGATTGGCGAAAAGGTGGAAATACAAGTGCCGGCGGGTTTGCTCTCCTTCGAGGTAATGAATGTTTCCAGGTAGTATTGCATGGTCTTGAATTCCTGGATAACAACTTTTCATGTTTCATGCAAAATCCCGGTTTGAAGATGGAATTTATATATACAGGGCTGTCAATGAAGACTCTTGCCTGATTCTTCAAGCATGCGAACGGACCTATTTTATAAACCTAAAAAACACAGCAACATGTCAACAATATTTACAAAGATCGTTCAGGGAGATATACCCAGCTATAAAGTGGCAGAAGATGATGATTTTCTCGCATTTCTCGATATAAATCCGCTTGCTAAGGGGCATACCCTTGTCATTCCCAAAAAAGAAACAGATTATATTTTTGATATACACGACGATGCGTATCAAAAGTTATTTTTGTTTGCTAAAAAAGTTGCCAGAGCCATTGATCAGGTCATTGAGTGTAAAAGAGTAGGCATAGCAGTGCTGGGATTGGAAGTGGCGCATGCCCACATCCACCTGATCCCAATCAATGGAATTTATGATATTGACTTCAGCAAACCCAAATTAGAGTTGTCTGAGGAAGCGTTGAAGGATATTGCTGGCAGGATATCTGAAAAAGTGCAGTAAAACCACCCTGTATTTTGGAGGGTGTTGCTTGCATTGCTTTATCTTTATTTTTTAATCCGGTGAGGGTTTTTAGAAATAAAATCTGCCCACCCTCCCGAAGATTTCTCCTTCAGGTTATCTTTCTGAAAATGGTGGCAAACCGCCACTGCCAAAGCATCGGTGATATCCAGAAAATCGGGTATGGATTTCATTGCCAGCATACCGGCCAACATGCCTGCTACCTGTTCTTTGCTCGCACCCCCTTTACCTGTAATAGACTGTTTGATCCTTCGCGGTGTATATTCAAAAACAGGCACATCGCGATATAAGGCAGCAGCAATGGCAACTCCCTGCGCCCTCCCCAGTTTTAACATCGATTGAATATTTTTTCCGTAAAACGGACTTTCAATGGCAAGCTCATCCGGATGATATTCATCAATGTTGCGCAAGCAAACCTCAAAAATCTTTTTCAGTTTTAAAGCATGGTTGCCAAGTTTATCCAACTTTAGCACATCCATGGTGATAATTTCAATTTTCTTACCTTTGATGCCAATAATTCCCAAACCCATATTATTGGTGCCTGGGTCAATGCCTAAAATTATTTTATCCGTCATGGAGCAGGTTTTCAGATGTATTCAACCAATGATTTGAAACTTTGCAAAAGTACCAGTTTTTCTGTATTCTCGCATGAGTTGGGGTGCTGCGTTTGTCTTTTCCTGTCTGCTGTCGGTTTCTTTATTCTTTTGCTGCATGCCTTTATTTGAATTTCCTGCCCGGACTGAACTCGCTATATTGCTTGCTATCACCGTTTTTATGGTGGTTTATGTAAGTTTGATCCTTTATTTTTCCAACCAATTTGTCAAAGGCAAACGGTTTCGTTACCCCCCAAAAATCAAAAAGAATGAAAGCAAATATCTACCTTTTGTTTCCGTTGTGGTGGCATTCAGAAATGAGGCAGAGAACCTCCCGGTTCTTCTGGATTGTTTGAAAGAACAGGAATATCCTAAGGAAAAGTTTGAAATACTGCTTGCTGATGATTTTTCTACTGATGCCAGTCTTGCTGTGATCCGTAATTATAAGAATAAATATTCATGTTTCCGCATGATTATTTTGGAAGCAGAGAATGGGAACCAGCAACCCGGGAAAAAAAATGCCCTTTTTCTTGCTATCAGGCAAAGCAGGGGAGAGATAATACTGGCAACAGATGCTGACTGTGTAATGGATAAACACTGGGTGAAAAATGTAGGTGTTTTTTTTTCAGAACATCCGCAAACCAAAATGCTCGTTGCTCCTGTGGATATTATTGCTGAAAAAGGGAGTTTCTTTTCCAGAATGCAGAGTCTTGAGTTTATGAGTCTGACGGGTAGCGCTGCGGGAAGTATTTTTGCCGGTAATCCGGTTATGTGCAACGGAGCTAATCTTGCCTTCCTGAAAAAAACTTATCTCACCCTTAAAAGTTGCATGCCGGGCGAGCATTTTGCTTCGGGCGATGATATGTTTCTTTTGCAATGCATACATCGCCATGATCCGGGTAGTATCTTTTTCATCAAAAATGAGGAATCCATTGTAAAAACAAGAGCTGCCAAAAGTTTCCGGCAGTTTTTTTTGCAGCGCGTGCGCTGGAGTTCCAAGGCAACAGGATATACCAACAGGTTTACCATTTTTGTGGGAGCAACAGTGGCAATTGTCAATCTTATGCTCGCTGCCCTTATGCTTTCTGTACCTTTCAGTCCGCAAACACTCTTCCTGCCCGTTTTGATCTTGTTTTTCATAAAACTACTGACAGATGTTATTTTGGTAGCACCCGTTTCACGGTTTTTGAAGAAAACAAAATTGCTATTATACATGCCATTTTTGTCAGCATTTTATCCTTTTTATGTATCGGGTGTTTTATTGTTTTCTTTTTTTTCCCGTGGGCATTGGAAGGATCGGCGGATTTAGTGTTTAAGGGTGGGTGAAAAGAAGTATTTTTTGTATTGTGAGAAGGTGAGTTGTCATTTGCGCTTTACGCGCCAGATGATGGTCATTTGCGCTTCGGGCAGGGAATACTGGTTTCTCACTAGCCACACATTACTTCCCACTCCGCAATTACCCCTGCCAGTAAATCCTGTAGCATTTTAAAATTATCTCACATATGAGTCCAGTAAAAAAAGTATTTGTCCACAAATTTCCACAAATTCACACGAATTTAATTGATTGAAATTCAGCAATATAAAACAAAACAAAATTTACACGAATGTCTAAAAACAAGTTTTTAGACTGTACTCACATATGTTTTTTTATATCGAGCAGAAATGACTCAATATTCTGAAGGGATTTTACGATCTCATATTCTTTCAGACTGTCATGAGGGTTTTTTTTCAGTTTTTCCTGTGCCCCTTTCAATGTATATCCTCTTTCCTTCACCAGGTTATAAATAAGATGAAAATTATCCACATCCTTTTTGGTGAACATTCTGTTACCTTTTTTATTTTTTTTGGGTTTAATCATGTCAAATTCCTTTTCCCAAAACCTGATGAGGGAAGTGTTCACCTGGAACATATTCGCAACCTCACCAATGGAGTAATATATTTTTTTTATTTCGTTTTTGTTATCCATTCCTGTTTTATCATTTGATTAATTCGGTTCTCGTTTTTTCAACGAGGAGTCCACTCTGAAAAGTATATTGTCCATAAGTTACACGAATGGATACTAATATTTATCAATGTCAGAAATTCAGACAATTATAATCATGAGTCCAGTAAAAAAAGTATTTGTCCACAAATTTCCATAAGTTTACACGAATTTAATTGATTGAAATTCAGCAATATAAAACAAAACAAAATTTACACGAATGTCTAAAAACAAGTTTTTAGACTGTACTCAATCATCATATTTTCACGAATTTTTCCGAAAACTTGTTTTCGGGGTGGACTCAACGAGAGAGCTGGCTATATAGCGTCTGCAAGAAAACCCTTATTTTTTGTGTCAATATTATTGTCATGGCTCGGTTTATTTATCCGGGGTGTTTTTGAACCCCGCTCAAAATTAGCAAAAATCTTTCAAAACGATGAAAGGTAAAAAATTGATGAATTTTGCATAATTTTGGGTCTGCTGGTTGTTTATGCAACAAGAGAAAGAGTAACAATTTAATTTTATAACCCTTAAAGTTTTCGTCTCATGAATGCTACTCCAAAAATTATAAATTTTATTTTCTTCTTTGGTTTGATCACTGTTTTATTTGGGAAACCGCCGGTTTCAATGGTTTCTGCTGTTGATTACGGGATCGTTCCGCCACCCATTCAGATAAAAGCACCTGAAATGCCTGGTTTAAAGAAAGTTCCCGATCACATCAGCAAGAGTTTTGTAAGTATTATTGGCGTTGGAGACATCATGATGGGAACCAATTATCCCGATGAATCTTATTTACCCCCTCACGATGGCAGGCACCTCCTGGTTCCATTGCATGAGGTTTTGCAGGATGCTACGCTCACCTTCGGTAACCTTGAAGGTGTTTTGCTTGACGGGGAAGGAACCGTAAAAAGATGCCAGAACCCAGACCTTTGTTATGCTTTTCGTTCGCCCGAAAAATATGTCAGGAACTTAACCGCAGCAGGGTTTGATGTCGTAAGTCTTGCCAATAATCATACGGGTGATTTTGGATTGGAGGGCAGAATTTCCACTGCACGGGTTCTGAAAGAGGCAAATTTGGCATTTGCAGGTACGCTTGAGGTTCCTTATACAATTTTGGAACGTCATGGTGTTGTTTTTGGCATGGCTGCTTTTTCGCCCAACACAGGTACGGTAAGCATCCACGATCTTGAAAATGCACAAAAGATCGTCAGTTTTCTTGAAGACCAGGTGGATATTGTTATTGTTTCCTTTCATGGAGGTGCAGAGGGGGTGGATCATCAGAGTGTGTTGTGCGAAACAGAATACTACTATGGTGAGAACAGGGGGAATGTTTGTGAATTTGCCAGATCTGTTATTGATGCAGGAGCAGATATTGTTTTTGGGCATGGGCCACATGTTACCCGTTCGGTAGATCTTTACAAAAACCGGTTTATTGCCTATAGTCTGGGAAATTTTTGCACCTATGCCCGGTTCAATCTGCGGGGAGAAAATGGCATTGCCCCACTTATCAAGGTCGTAACCAACTCTTCGGGTGAATTTATCATGGCAGAGGTAACTCCCATCCGGCAAACAGGGTCAGGCGAACCACAAATTGATCAATACGGTGGTGCGATAAAATCACTTCAGCGACTGACGATGGAGGATTTTCCTGAATCACTTCTTGAAATCACTCACGAGGGTGTCATCCGCAAAAGATGATAAAAAAGATTTAAGAAAGAGATTGATTCACCCTTGATGCCACTTCAATAATATGTTCGAATTCTTCGGGGGTAAGATCATTGAAGAAATAATTAACAGGGTTTACTTTTTTTCCTTGTCTGTGTACTTCATAATGCAGGTGAGGTGCTGTTGATACGCCGGTATTTCCCACAAAACCTATGATCTCCCCACGTTTTACCGTTTGTCCACGTTTTACATTAAATCCGTCAAGGTGGGCGTAAAGGGTTTCATATCCGTAACCATGATCTATAACGACCATTCTACCGTATCCATGTCTGTTTCTTTCCACTTTTTTTACAACCCCATTGCCGGGAGCATAAATGGGTGTGCCCGTAGGGGCAGTAAAATCCACACCTGTGTGCATTCTGAGGGTTTTATAAATGGGATGGATGCGCATGCCGTAACCGGAAACAAGTCTTTTGGTGCCTTTTTCGATGGGAACAATGGCAGGTATGGAGGCGAGCATGTCGTTTTTATCCTTTGCCATTTCAAAAACCTCATCATACGAAACCGACTGAACGTACAAACGACGGGCAAGTTTGTCTATCCGCTGTGAGGTAGCAGATATTATATCGCTGTTGTCGTAACCTTCAAATCTTTCGTAACGGTCAACACCACCAAAGGCGGCCTCTCTTTTTGTTCTGGAAACGGGTTCTGCTTCAAAAATGACCCTGTAGATCTGGTCATCGCGGTTTTCGATATCCTCCAAAACCGATACAAGATCATTGATCTGGTCATTCATCAGTTCAAAATTTACCTGGAACTGATCTATTTCTCTTTGAAGCATTTTTTCTTTGGGTGATTCAAAAAAACTGTAGCCGATGATGAGGACAACAACAGAAAAAACCATTCCTGCCAATACAATGCGTAAAAACCTTTTGGTTTTTTCCCATAAACTTTCCCTTACTGCTTCTACAGCAAGAGACTTTGTGTTGAATTGGTATTTTATTTTTGCCATAACTGACTTGTCCTTGGGGATTCAAATTTTTTCTTAATCTCCTATGTTACTCAGCACATTAATGTTAACGAGTCTCGTAGGATTTAGTTACAAAACTAAATAAAAATAATTTAATTTTGTCAGTGATTTTACGAAAAAACAAAGAAAAAACACCTAAAAGAAATTACTCTATACCATGAACTCGAACCAGATAAGACAATCCTTTTTGACCTTCTTCCACGAAAAAGGTCATTTTATAGAAAAATCAGCCCCGATGGTCTTGAAAAACGACCCTACACTCATGTTTACCAATGCGGGTATGAACCCTTTCAAAGATATTTTTCTTGGCAACACGCCGGCAAAAAATAACAGGGTTGTCAATTCCCAAAAGTGTCTGAGGGTATCGGGTAAACACAATGATCTGGATGAAGTTGGACATGATACCTACCATCATACCATGTTTGAAATGCTTGGCAACTGGAGTTTTGGTGATTATTTTAAGAAACAAGCCATTGGTTGGGCCTGGGAGTTGCTTACCGAAGTTTACAAGATCGATAAAAAGAATTTGTATGTTACCGTATTTGGCGGCGACAAAACCGATGATACATCCTCCGATGAAGAAGCAAAGAAATACTGGATGGAATTTGTGGAGGAAGACCGGATATTATACGGATCGAAAAAAGATAATTTCTGGGAAATGGGCGATACCGGCCCGTGCGGACCTTGCTCTGAAATCCATGTGGATATCAGAGATGAACAAGAAAAACAAAAAATATCCGGCAAAGATCTGGTCAATCAGGATCATCCGCTCGTTATTGAAATATGGAACCTGGTTTTTATTCAGTTCAACAGGACTTCTGATGGTAAACTTCATCCCCTCAAACAAAAACATATTGACACCGGAATGGGGTTTGAACGACTGTGCATGGTTTTGCAGGGCAAAAAATCCAATTATGACACGGATGTTTTTCAACCCTATATCCACCGATTGTCAGAACTAACAGGAAAAAAGTATGGCGTAAATCCTGACGATGACGTGGCCATGAGGGTTATTGGCGACCACCTGCGTGCGGTGGCCTTTGCCATTGCCGATGGCGAACTCCCTTCAAATAATAAAGCAGGGTATGTGATCAGAAGAATTTTGCGCCGTGCCATTCGATATGGTTATACATTTCTCAATTTCAGAGAACCTTTTATGTATAAACTCGTACCTGTTATGGTGGATAAAATGGGTCACTATTTTCCTGAAATTGCTGCCCAACAAGATCTTATCATGAAAGTGATTGAAGAAGAGGAAAATACTTTTCTGAAAACCCTTTCCACGGGTATTGTCAAATTTGAGCAATATCTTAAAAGCAAACCCGAAGCAAAGACCATCGATGGAAAATTTGCCTTTGAATTGTTTGATACCTACGGTTTTCCGGTGGACCTTACCCGGTTGATGGCCCGCGAAAAAGGATGTGATGTGGATATGGAGGGTTTTGAAAAAGGATTGCAAAAACAGAAAGAAAGATCGAGAGCAGCGGCAACGGTTGATACGCAAGACTGGATCGAACTGAGAGATGCCGCTGGTGAAACGTTGTTTTTGGGATACGATGCCCTTACCGCAGAGGTAATACCCCTTAAATTCCGAAAAGTTACCTCCAAAGGAAAGTCTCTTTACCAGATCGTATTAAACCAAACCCCTTTTTATGCCGAATCGGGCGGACAGGCAGGAGATAAGGGTGTTTTGCAAAGTGAGACCACCACCTTACACGTAACAGACACACAAAAAGAGAACAACCTGATCATTCATATTACAGAAAAAATACCCGATGAGTGGCCTGATACTTTTACCGCTATCGTAGACACGAACAAAAGGTTACTTACCGAAAACAATCATAGTGCTGCTCATTTACTGCATGCGGCATTAAGAAAAGTGTTGGGTGATCACGTACAGCAAAAAGGTTCTGCCGTGGATGAAAAGCGTCTCAGGTTTGACTTTTCTCATTTTTCCAAACTATCCGACCAGGAATTGGAAACCATAGAAAATCTTGTAAACAATAAGATCAGGGAAAATATCCAAAGAACAGAGCACCGCGAAATGGAGATAGAAAAGGCAAAG
>CAYMLS010000200.1:0-9694 GCA_964390665.1 uncultured Bacteroidales bacterium
GTCGTTCTCGCAACTCCAGTTGAGTTTGAGTTTGCCGGAGAAGTCGCCCTGTGATGCCACGAATTCAGTGATCACAGCGTCCTGATCGACTGTGTTGACAGAATCGGTTACCGACCAGTCGCTTACGGTGTTCTCATCGTAAATGGCTCTGGCGCGGTAATAATATTTTACTCCCGGGCAAAGGTCGTCAAGGACATGGCTGAGTGAATTGCCAATGTTTTTATGCACCGCCAGCGGGGGTACAAAAGTGGGATCGTAGGCAACCACCACTTCAAAACTTTCGGCGCTGGGTATGTTGTTCAGGTTGATTGTGAAACTGCCGGAAGTAATATCTGTGGGTTCCAGGGTAATGGGGTTGATCACACCATTGGAGTTGACCAATCCGGGTAATCCTTCCCGGTTGTTTGGATGCCAGATGCCACCTGTTTCACTGGTTGAGGTAAGTCCGCCAAATATGCGACCATGGTTATAGTTGGCATGGTCCTTTACAGTGGTTCCATTGTATATTTCATCAAAGGTGTAATGGGCTATAAAATGGTCGTTTGCCCATTCGGGTTTCGATGTGTTCATGTTGGCGCGGATCTGCTCTTCGGTAAGGGCAATGTTCCAAACCCTGAACTCATCCATTTCACCATGATAAAAATCAGATTCTTTGAAGGGGTGGTCCCATTCCTGCCCGATGGAAAATTCAAATCCATTCACAATGGGTTGCAAATGATGGGTGAATTCATATATTTCCTTCCCGTTGAGGTACACATAAGATGGTGCATCTTTGGTGATAGATACTGCAATATGGTTCCATTGACCCAGCAAATCATAGTTACCAATCACATAATCAGAGTAACTTCCTGATTCGTTCATGGTGCCGATCCAAAGATTTCCATTTGTTGGGTCATACATCAAAAGATACTGGTTGGTACCATCCAAAGCGTCGTTGTGTGCCCAGATGGCTTGCCTGTCTTCTGTATACTCTGGTTTGACCCAGCACTCAATGGTTGCCTGATCAGAAGCATAATTGGCAATGCCGTCCACCCTGATGTACTGACTCAGACTGGCATCAAATGTCATGGATTTACCGGGTATGGTGTGAAATTCTCGCGTTCCTGACCACTCAGAATGAACACCATCTGCCACAGCTTTGGTTCTGTAGAAAAATTTGCTGTTCTTATCCAGATGATCGAGGCTAAGGCTATTGCCGGCAGTAGTGGTATTTTCAATTACCTTGTCGCTGAATTCGTAATCCCTTGCCACATCCACATAGTATTGTGTTGCACCGGGAATATTGCTCCATGTCATATCTGCCACGGTAACACCGGTAAGCGGATCATCAAGGAAGGGGGTGATGAGAACATTGGATGTTGCATAACTTACCGTACCTTGTACAGAAGCATCTCTCCCCTTGCCGGAAGCGTCTGCGATGGTAGTCTGATCAACATGATTGAAATCATAGTACATGATCAACCCCATTTCATCGCCCTGCAGTTTTTGATGCGCCCGTTCAATGGCTTCCTGATCGGTGATGGGGTTGGAATAAATGGCGATCTCATCCACCATGATGGATATATCTTTCCCAATATGAACATGGGATGGGGAAGTGATATTGCTGAATTCCTGGGTTTGGATGGACCCAAATCCTGCGTAAATAAAGGTTTCTTTAACATTGCCATCAATGATGATACGGTTGTTTCCGTCGCCGGTGATCACGGCAAAATGGTGCCAGTTGCCGTCCAGGTATTTATTGTGTCCTTCCCGGACGCCCATACTCAACCTGTTGGTTCCATCCCTGACAATCCAGAACCACAGACTTTCATCATCCATGCCTCCGGTAATGTTACCTACGCCAAGATTCATATAATCAGACTCACTGTTACTTCCCAGCATCTGATAGAATATGCCATTTTCGCTTCCTTTGAACCAACCGGTAATGGCACCGGCATTTTTGCCTGCAATGCGTGTTACGTGGTCAGAAAGGTCGATGTAGTTGTTAGCGCCTCCAAGATCAATGGCCAATTCGCCTGTATCAGGTCCGGTGGTCACCACCTTTTCCGATCCGGGTGACCATGCACTGAGTTGATCTGTTTCGCTCATGGCACCAAAATAATATTGGGTATTGGGGTTAAGACCGCTCACCGTATAGTTGGTGGCATTTCCCACTTCAATATGATCAAAACCATCCACCAATTGGGTGAGTTTAGAATCGGTTGCTATCCTTAAGAAGTAGTTCTGAGCATCAGGTATTTCAGTCCAGTTGGCAGTGAAACCATCATCTGCAATGGCATCTGCCTGTTTGCTGAAGGGTGTGATGAGTGCTTTGGAGTTTACTCTTTCCACACTACCGATCACTTCTCCACTATATGTGTTGCTTTTATCATAGACAAAGCTTCCCTCTTTTTCATCAAAATTGAAATAGGCGATTAGCCCGGGTTCACCAGCATTTACAGGTGTATGCGCAAAGGTGAGCATTTCTTCTTCGGTAAGTGCTTTGTTCCATATTCTCAATTCATCAATGTCTCCTGCATAAAAATCGCTGGCATCGTCACCGTCCCATTCCTGACCAATGGAAAAACGAGAGTTGGATAGTATGGGATCTTTGGATTCCGTGAACTCCATCATTTTTTTACCATTCACATAAACGTAAGAAGGGGTGTTTTTGCGAAGGATCACCGCGATATGGTTCCATTGGTCATTGAGGTCCACATCACACTCCTGTCCGGCACCCCACAAATAGAGTATCCTGTCCACAGAGTTGTAGTTCATGATGTAATGATTTCCTCCATCGGGTGTATTGTTCGCCCAGATCATCGACCTTGTATGGTAAGGCAGATCAGCGCTTTTTTTCTCAGGTTTTACCCAGAACTCGATGGTGGCACCGTTGGAGTAATCCTCGTTGGTAACCCCATCCATACTGATGTAATTGGAAGTACCATCAAAATAGAATGCATTTCCGGGAGGCATGAGCAAGGTGGATATTTCTTCCGTTTTGCTCCATCCGCTCCATCGATTGGTGAGCGATGCCACTCTGATATAATGATCCGTTCCGGGTTGCAATTCTGTTATTTCAAATTCATTTGCTCCGCTGGTTGTGGCAACGGTTTTTACGATCTGTTGGAAGTTGCGATCGGTTGCCACCTCCAGTTTGTAATCTGTGGCATTGGTTATGGGGTGCCATTTCAGTGTGGCACCGCCGGGGTTGATATTTTCCACTGTGTGAATAAGGGGTGTGATGATGGCATCCGACACATCCCACTGCGGGTTGCTGCTGATGCTTCCGTTCATACCCCTGATTCTTTCTGCCACAAACTTGCCGGTAGCCTGGTCGAAATCATAATATGCCATCATGTCGGAATGGTTATCAGGATCGAGTTTGGTATGCATGTTTTGGGTTATCTGCTGTGGAGTTCTCACTGTGTTCCATACCCTGATTTCATCGATCTTACCTTTGAAGAAATCGGTGATGCTGCTCCCGTCAAATTCCTGTCCGAAAGAGAATTGATCGCCATTGATGAAAGGCATTGTAGTTGATCCATTGAGTCTGTCTACCTCTTCGCCATTGACATACAGAACAAATCCATGATCAGCATGTATGGTAAGTGCCAGATGTACCCACGATCCTTTGGTTTCGTTGTAGCTGGCAATGGTTTTGCCTCCTTCTCCACGGTACACGTGATATCCTGACCCATTTTGATATAAAAAAAGATATCTGTTACCACCTGTTTCGGTGTTGATTGCCCAAATGGCGCCCCTTGTTTCGGTAGGATCAACCCATGCCCAGGTTTCGATGGTGGCGGTTTTGCCAAAATTGAGTCCTGCCACCTGGTTGGCTTCCACCCAGTCGCTTACACCGTTGAAAACCAATGCATTTCCAGGTGTTTCCATCAAAGTGGATGTGTAGTTTACAATAGAGGTTGACCCATTGTCTGTTGTTACCCGAAAATAGTATCGCGAACCGGGTTCCATCCCGGTTGCTGTAAAATCTGTTTCGGATTGAGCCGCAGAAGTGGAGATGATGTTCTCAAAGTTTACATCGGTCGCCAGTTCTATGGTATAGTTGCTTGCACCTGAGACCGGATCCCAACTAAGTGTAAAACCATTGTGTGTTTCAAGGGAAGGGATCACTTTGAAATCCTGGTTGGAATTGGTGGATTCTATCCAATTGGCATTTCCCACCACGTGTCCGTCGAACAAACTTGAATGATCGAGAACCAGATCACCGGTTTGAATGTCGAAACTGTAATAAGTAACGAGGTCTTCTTCTTTACCTGTGCATGTTTTGTGCATTCTGTCCTGTATCTCCTGCTGGGTGAGCGGACGCTGCCAGATGCGGAATTCGTCCATCTCGCCATTGAAAAAGTCAGACGGATACAAATCGCCACTGCTGTTTCTGTCAAATTCCTGTCCGATACTAAAAAATGACCGGTAAGGATATGGTTCCTCCAATGAGATGAAGTTACCTTTGGGTTCTCCATTGAGGTAAAAAGTTCCATTACCTGTATTGTTGTCTATAGTTAATGCAATATGATACCATGTATCTCCTTGCAGTGTCGTCCCCTCAAATTCATCATTGCTGTATTTGTGATTAACATAGTCAAACTGAGAAAGTATAAATTTGAATTCTCCTGATTCCTCTTCGTAGAAGAGGGTATAATTGTTATAACCATCTGATGGATTAATTGCCCAGGGGCTCCATTTGCTGTTTACATGAGCAGCATCCACCTTGATCCAGGTTTCAATGGTAGTACCATCAATAAAGGGGTATTTACACACGTTGGTGGCATCAATGTAGGTTTCGCCGTCGAAAGCAAAGGCATTTCCCGGTGGGGTCATGCGTGTGGCAATGTGCCCGGTTGCACGCCCCCACTCATCATCATTGGTTTTAGCGGTCACTTTGTAATAATAAATGGTGCCGCGACTGAGCCCGTCAACCGTAAATTCGGAATTACCGCCTGTGGGCAATCCATATTTCACAATATTGTTGAATTCAGGGTCGGTTGCTACATCAATGTAATAGTCAAAAGCATTGGGAACCGGAAACCATGAGATGGTAAAGTTATCGGTTCCCACATCGGTCACATCAATGATCAGGGGTGTTTGCAGGGCGTCGCTGTTACGCAACCCTGCATTATTGTGCAGTGTGCCTGTATAAACACCTGCCTGGTCTTCTATCTGTCCGCCTTCTACCTGGTCAAAAGTGTAATACAGTTCGAGGTTTTCTTCATTGCCCGACAATTTGGTGTTCATATTGTTGATGATCTGTTCCAGGGTGCGCTCCTCGGTCCAAACCCTGAATTCATCCATGTTTGCTCTGATCTCCATGTCATTGTTGATCATACCTAAAGGTGTGGCGTAAGGTTTACCAGTATTGGTTAACTGATCGATGAGTTTTCCGTTGGCATATACCTTTATCACTTCTTCGCTGTGGTTGAAGGTCATGGCAATATGGTTCCATTGTCCTTGTTTTACCGCCTTGCGTGTATCGCCTGATTTCCATTCCGAACCGTTTCCGAAACCGTAATGTATCCTGTCATACTGAAAAAGATACATGGTTGGTGACCTTCTACTGGTGGGGGTTCCTTCAGGCGATCCGCATATGTTGTGCCATTCATCGTTTGCAGCATCTTCATGGGGGAACAACCATAGTTCAATGGTAAAATCAGTGTTGTTGAGCGTAGGACCGTTATTGATCTCAAGGTGTTGAGCATCTCTTGTAACCAGCATGTTACCCGAGTTTGACTCAAATTGCTGCTCATAGCATCCCATATCCACGATCCCTGCAAATACCCTTGGGTTTCCTTCGATATCCAAAGGCAATGGTTCATCAGTATTTCCATCATTGTCGAGGTCATACACATCTTTGGGGATGTAGGTGTTGGAACCGCTGTTGTTGAGTGTTGAATGCCCCCAAAGACCATAATCCCCAAGATTGGTGGGGGGCTCGTAGGTGTAGGGATGTTCTGCATAGAGTGGATTGGCACCTGTATTACCATTATCATCTGATAAGGCATGACCACGGGAGTTGTAAAATTCGATTACACCATCATTAGCGGCATACTGATCGCCGCCATTGTTGTAACCTATGATACTGTTATAAAACCTTGCCAGTGAATTGGTACCGGTGACAATCACTGCTACTTCCTTTACCGGGTTGTAGTTTTCATTATTTGTAATGGTAACATTACGAAAATCGGTTTGAGAACCCGACATGATGGCCATGGCAGATCCGGTGTAGTTGTTTACATCATTTCCGCAAACATTACCAGAAAACAATACATTGGTAAAGTCCATTGAACTGTTGTCCCTGGCAACAGCACCACCACCATAACGATCGGCCTTATTACCTCTGATAAAGGTATTTGTAAGTCTTACGTTGCAATCATGAATAGCGCCAATACCACCACCCCATTCAAGAGCATGGTTGTTGTCAATTACTGTATTGATCATATCAACGTCGCAACCTGCGTGGAATACCACACCACCACCCCAGACGTCTGCAGTATTGGAAATGAATTCAGAATCTTTTACAAAAACTTTTGCCGCTGAGATGGAGATTGCGCCACCATTACCCCCATCGAGAGTTGAATTACCAAGGAAGTTACAGTTGTCAAGAACAGAGGTTTCCTCTCCACCGCCAACATATACAGCACCTCCATATTTAGACTGATTGTTGCTGAATTCACAGTTTTTCAGTGAGGCGCTGGTTTCCATAAATGCAACCGCACCACCATGAATCACAGAATAGTTGCCACTAAAGGAGCAATTTTCTATGATCATGGAACTCTGATTGATATAGATGGCACCCCCCATGTCTTTGGCGTAATTTCCACGGAAGGAACAGTTGGTAACTTTGGGGGAGGCATCCTGGCTCAGAAATGCCCCACCACTCATGTAGGGAAATACATCGTTATCGGCATATGCACCTGTAAGGATAAACCCATCCAGCACCGCAGTGGTGTCAAGGGTTGATCCCTGTGGAAAGTAGAATAACTTAAGGGAGTTACGTCCGTTGATTTTGGTGTGATCAGTGATGAAACCTTCGGGTTCAACATCATCGTTCTGATCAATATCACCACTCAAAACGGTGGGATTATTCTCAAAATCGCGTTGAGAAAGATCAGATTCATTCCCTGTAAAACCACCGTAAATACTCACCCCGTTTTTCAGGGTAAAGTGGTTGAATTCCTCTTCGGGTGCTCCCACCGCGTAGTTGGGTTGAGAGGTGGGGTAGTAAATCCCCATGGCCACCCAGATCTGGTCACCGGGTTGAGATGCCTCTACCGCTTCAGTGAAGTCGGTGTATGCATCATTCCAGGTTGTACCATCATTGTTGCCCCATGCATCGCTCTTTACGTAGATGGTGTTTTGTGCCATCAACACACAGCTTGCAAATGCAACCAAAAGCGAAAGTAAAAGTCGTTTCATTGTCATCATGTAAGTGGGTTTAAAATGATAAAAATTATGATTATGAGATGATTATGTGTATAAAATTGATTTTTCAGAAGAGCGCAATACACCTGACTGAATAATTGGTTGCATCAGGAAAGAGAAATTGAAAATATAATGAACCCTCCATTAGACTATTTCTTTTTAACAGGGAACCGGTTGTATTTTGGGGTGAAAAAAGGGTGTATTAATGGAAAAAAAACGGAGAAAAATGGGATGTTTTTTTAATTATTAATTAAAGTTAAATAACATGAGGTCGATTTCGGTATAACCCAAAAAAACCATGACCCGAAATAATACCGGGTCATGGAAAAACAAATGATTAGTGAAAATCATGAGTTGTCTTGCAGACACTAATTAATTATTCAGATGATTTATGCTTCTTCCTTTAAAATTCTACTGCCTGGTGTGGAGGTACACCAATTTCTATGAGATAATCATGCAATTCCAAATAGTTTTTCATTCTGATGTTGGTGGCAAAATCATTGATTTCTGCATAGTACTCATTGGCCTTTTCATAATTCCCAAGCAGTTCATAACAAATACCGATGCATTGTGCCAACTCTGCAGATTGCTTTTCTTCATAAAGTTTCAGATAAAAAGCACCCAGTTCTTTGATTTTCCTTTCTTCCAGGTAGTCTTTCATCTCTTTGTACTGGGCTTTCATCTCCTTGTCTTTAATTTTTACTTTGGGCATTTTCACCCAGTATGAGTCAATATCATAGATATCTATGAGGTCGAAGAGTTTTCTTTCCACAGTCTTTATTGCCTCATCTTCAAGCACTAACTGTGATTTCACATCTCTTTTTTCAGTAGATTCAGATTTCTCTTCATATTTTATTGTGTCGGTTGCTGTCGTTCCATCCTTATAGGTGAAATGCAACGCAAAAGTAAGGTCTGCGGAATTCTTTACCCTCATCTCGAAATACGGGATACGGGATGCATAACTGGTAGACCGTTCCATCAAAGGTTTTTCGATAACTTCAGAAATGTTATTAAAAACATAGTCCCCGGTAATCACAACATCGGCTTCATCTTTTGTCTGAACAGGCACAAATATTTCCTGATCAAATATACTGCCACGCGATTCTGAGAAATACTCTTTAACCATCTGACCAAAATCAACATCTTTGTTGGTTCCTTTATTTATAAACTGATCTACGTAAATTTTATGACGCAGAGGTGTTTTTTGTGTCATCCATCTTTTGGGAAATTCTCCTTGCTGGGCAAATGTGCTCATGCTTGCAATGATGCAGAAAAACACCACCATCAGAATTTCTTTTCCGTGAAAACGGTGCTTCGAAGAATTATCGATTCTTGACAAACCTGCGTGGAAGCGTTTCAATGCTTCTTTTCCAGGTATTTTCATATGATGTGTATATTTATTTTTCATGTTTGGAGCTTTTTAAATCATTCAAAATATCCTATACGGAAATGCTCTACTGCTATTTTTTAATAGACATAGTAGAGTTTCCATCTTGCAGCCTCAGGCATGGACGATGTTCTTTTCAAATCGCCCTGCCCGTCTATAGCCAGGAAGCTGTTGTCATATTTGCTTACGAATATCACAACATCGTCTATGACCTGCACTTTCCACTGTTTGTCAACAGGGTTTACCACAAAACGGCCTCTTCCAAAAAAGATATCGCCCTCGTTTCGGTTATTTTCCAGCACCCAATCTTCAGAGGGTACTTCTGTAGTATGGATAACCAGACTACGGGGAGTACCTGCGGCCACTGAGGTAACATTGGCAGGCAGATCAACAGAAAAATAACATTCGGGCATTTCTCCGCCGGGAATAAATTTCACAGGTTCCTTACCCAGTGCATAGCCGGTTGATTCATTCACCAGTATAAATTTTTGATAATTTTTGGACATGATGTCTTTTGCTGATGTATGAACGGAAGAAAGCTGAGCAAAGACAGAAACGCTCATGAAGAGAGATAATAAAAAAATAATTACAGTTCTCAGCATAATAGTATTGTTAAGTGTTCATGAAAAAGTTGTTATTTGATCAATAGATGCTGTCCATTTTTCAGTACTTATTGCTTTCCGCTTGATGTACCTAAAAAAACAATCCCCGGTTTTCGGGACCAGGGATTGTTGTACAACAACATGATAATTAGTATTTAAAAGAGCGTTTAGCGACATAAGGTCCTACTTTCATTTCAATCCAGTTGCCTTGTTCGTCATATTTGAACTCACATTCCCATTCTTCATCTTTCTGGATATCGAAACCTGCCGAAGAAACATCACC
>CAYMLS010000201.1:0-9690 GCA_964390665.1 uncultured Bacteroidales bacterium
CGTGCTATCTCTTCATAACTCAAGCCGTTGATACGGTCTACAAATTCCTGTTCATAAAGCAGATTAGGATGTATTACCTTAAGTGCCACTATGCGATCAAGGTTGATTTGCCGTGCTTTGTAAACCGAAGCCATACCTCCTTTGCCGATTAATCCGAATATTTCGTACCTCCCTTTTAATACATTTCTTATATAAGTGTCATGGTTCGCTTTATCTATGGAAGGAGATCCTGCCTTCAGCAAGCTGCCACAATAGCGGCATTTTATTGCGTCAGTCCTGATCGATTCTTTGCAATACGGACAAAAGATATGACTTGAATTAGAGGACATTTGTTTTTATTTAAAGGTTCGCATTCTTCTTTGTTTTTAATACAATATCACTTTTTTAACCCAACGATTACCTGATGATATAATCACCAAATTGTAAAAACCTGCATTAAAACCCGTAAGATCAATACTCATGTTTTTGTCTGATTTTTCCAGTCTTTTTATGATCATACCCCGTATGTCGGTGAAATAAACTTCAGCATCGACAGGCATATTTTGAATGTTCAAAAAACCTGTAGTGGGGTTTGGGAAAATGACCAAATCCTCTTTTGAAACTGTAATGGTATTATTGGTGGAAGTTGATTGCTTTAAAATCAATGAAGTTTCAATGGATTCATTTCCAAAAACAATAGAACCTTCCCTGAATTCACCTGTGGGATTATCCATCCAGGAAATCATAACATCGGTGGAACCGCTGCTTCCGAAGTTTGGTGTAAGGGATAACCATGACTTATCTGGATTTGCTGTCCATGATTTATCTGAACTTACTGTAATATTCGTAAAACCAGTCTCATTTCCAGTTTCTAATTCATATTCAGAAAGAAGAATATAGTCTTGATTGACAAAGTATGCTGTTAAGGAGCGGTGTACCCCTGGGGTTATGGTAAGTATTGGATTACTGGAAATAAAATCTTCTCCCTCTGTCCATTTGTGAAAATGATAACCCGTAGCAGGTATTGCTACCAAAATGGTGGTCGTGTCACAAGGTATATATCCAGCACCGTTTATTGTTCCCCCCGATTCAGGGTTGGCAATAACATCAAGGTTGCAATGTATTTTATCAAAAAATGCAGTAAAGTCTCGGTTTGATGTAACGGAAAAGTTGTGCTCTGAAGTGAAAACTTGTTCATTGTTTTGGTTGTCCTCCCAAAATAAAAATTCCCAGTTTTCGTAGGGCGATGCTGAAATTAATACACTCTCACCATGCTGGTAAACACCCTCACCGCTTATCTGACCTGCGTTTGAAGGTACTGCTGAGATTGTTACCTCGTATTCCATTGGTTTAAAACGGGCAATAAGATCGCGGTTGGATTTCACCTCAAAGGTGTAATTCTCATCCCGGGAAACAACCGAATCAGCTTCGATCCATTCGCTGAACTGCCAGGAAGGGAATGCACTGGCGGTAACAGTAATTGTTGTTCCTGTCATATACTGACCTCCTCCGTTTACACCCCCCGCATTCGCGGGTGTTACCGAAAGTGAAATTGTATAGGTAGTCAGTGAAAATTCTGCTTTTCCATCGATGTTTTCGTAGACACTTGTATCTTTTCTTGGATTTTCAGTTTTTCCGTCACTCCATTGATTAAAAACATAACCAGGGTTTGCCACTGCTTCCACAATTGATCCGTCATTACCACAATCTACAGTTTGTATTGCTTCACCAGAAATGGTACCATTTGCATCTGCATTATAAGAAAGTGTAAACTGATCAATAGCAAAAATGGCCGTTATTTCCATGTTTTCAGTGATGTTATCATCGGTGCGGGGGTTATCTGTTATACCATCACTCCAATGCACAAAGTGGTGACAATCGTTGGGGATGGCTTCTACGGCAGTGGTGCTGCTGCTACAATCAACTGTTTGGGTAGTTGATCCAATGATTTGCCCGTTCTCCTGACTCAGATAAGACACTGAAAACTGATCAACCGCAAAAATGGCTGTTACCTCCATATCAGCAGTAATATTATCATCGGCACGGGGGTTGTCTGTTATACCATCACTCCATTGCACAAAGTGGTGGCAATCGTTGGGGATGGCTTCTACTTCGGTGGTGCTGCTACCATGAAATATACTTTGTGTTTCATTCCCATTAATTGAGCCATTAGCACCTGATAAATAGGAAACAATGTAATTATTAATACTAAAATCTGCAAAGATGCTTTGATCTTCAATTACATTGCTAAAACTAAAAGTCTGATCAACTGCATTCCAATCCACGTGATTATTCAGATCTATTGGGAAGCTATCAATTTCAATAATAGAAACATGATATCCTGTATCTGGTGTTATACTGAATTCTATACTTTGACCATGATCAACAGATATCAATCCCTCAGGATCAATCATACCATGATCTCCTGAGTTTGCATTGATGAAATAAGTATTCTTTTCAATTGAGAAATTACCTGGATTTTCACCATAAATTGAAGGATAATCAATCGATTGGACTTTAATTCTACATTCATCAGATGCTTCAATATTTGGTATTGTTAAGTTATATTGTCCAATATCAGGAATATCAGAGGCAAGTATTGAATAACTTGTTCCTCCATCTGTTGAGAGTAAAATATGAACATTGCCACTAATATTGGTAGAAGACCACTCTATTTCAAGATTAGCGTAGGTATGAGTAATAATTCCTGTCTGTGGTTTTGTTACGGAAATACTTTGATCTGATGTTACTGCAGTAGATACACTTAGCAATCTGGAAAAATTACCATTTTCATTAGAAATTCCCATTGCCGATATATCGAATGTATAGCTTCCCTGCTGATTTGTTTCTGTAAAATAATTACCGTAAATACCATCATTTGCATCCCCATCACCATGCTGTCCATCATCATAAAGAGTTAAATTCGATTTATAATAATATAAATTACCTTTTTGGTCATAATAATTACCTGATTCCTTATCAAACAAAAGAGAAATGTTTTCGTATGAATTCTTTTTTTGATTTTGAACTCCCTTTATTGGGTACTAATATTTCAGCAGAAACACTTACATCTGTAATAGGTATTGTATCATCCTTAAATTGACCGGTGATGAGGATAGGTTCATTGATACCATAAATGCTTTTATTAAAATCAACCTCCATATTCAGGGTTGATCTACCTGTTGCGATCAGATCGTAATTTTCAATCTGCGAGACATTAAGACCATCAACAATACCAGTATAATTTCCAATGTAGGGGTTCGTTATTGTATATTTCTTAAAAGACTCGCCGGAAGTAAAGACTATATTTGGATTTGATCTGTTTTCATGAATCATTTGACCGTATGGATCATATAATCTGAAACCTAATTCATCAGTATCTCCTGTCATTGTAAAAGTAACAGTACCGCTTCCTCCGTCAACAGGTACATTATGTGTTTGCTCCTGATTCGGCGCAATCTGGCCGCTTTGGAGAGTTATCATTTGTTGTTTCGATACTTTAGATTGTACAGAATGATATATAGCAGCGAGTTTATCGGTTCCGGGTGAGTAACTATACATTCCGCCAGTGCCCGCAGCAATGTTATTCAGGAGGGTTTGATCAGAATCCGGTCCCAGAGCAATTGTATAAATATCGATATTATTAGGGATATTAGGAAGAACCTCCGACACATATGGGGATTCATTTTCGTATCCATCACCAAGCAGTATTATTGTTTGAACCTGACCGGGGTTACCTTTATCCAGTTCGTTTTGTGCTTTCAAAATGCCAGAACCCATGCCTGTACCACCACCAGATGAGATGGAATTGATGGCATTTTTGGCATCCGATTTATTTTGTTCGGTTGTAATTTGTGTAAAAGAATAATTCACCCCGGCCGAATTAGAGAAACTGGTAATAGCCAGATAATCATCGTATTCTAAAAGATCTACAAATAATTTAGAGACATTTTTAGCCTCAATCATGTATCCATTTGATCCCATACTACCTGATCTATCAAGACATAGTGCTATTTCAGCATTGGGAGTTTCAGTTAAAAGAGTGGTTTTGTAAGTATCAATTATTGGATAATATATCGAACCACTTTTCTTATGTAGGTTGAATCTGAAAGTGCCTGATTCATCATAGGGTTTGGTTTGAAAGATGAAAGTATATTCTTCGCCTGCATTTAATTCTACAAGTGCAGAACTGACACTAGGTGTAAGACCTCCAGAATAATCAGGCGTCCATTCCCATTTAGGTTTCCAAAGTCCGGTTGAATTCCAGATATTGATTCTGTATTCTCCATCTTCAGGAGCAATTATATCAATGTATACATTGTTCCAATTATTGGTCATCAGCAAATCTGTATAAACATCCTGAATACCGGATAAAGGTCTATAGCTAGCCACCATATGTTTGGTTTCTTTTATTGTTTTGATATTATATGCATTATCATCACTGTCATTAGAATCATAAAAACCCAGTGGTTGATTTGTTGCTGGATGTGAGATATTTGGATTAGAAAAATAAGGAACTCTTTCCAGGGTTACTATTTCTGCCGGAAGAAATGAAGACTCATATTGATTTGGACTGCGATAGGACATAATTGTTACATGACCGGTTGAAGAGTCTTCAGGAAGTTGATACAACCATCCTGCAGACGATTCAAACAATTGGGGACCCGGCTGAGAACCAGCATCAAATGGATTCCACCAATCTCCTGATTTCTGTTTTTTATGGTGACCTGCTCCTAAATTATGACCTATTTCATGAATCATGGTGAAACCATTTAGTGAGGCAGCCACTGAACTAACAGAATAAGCCATGCGATCTTTTGGTAAATCATGATCTATATTAGAGTTATCAGAAAGCGTAGAAGTGCCCCTTAAACCAAAGGCATTTCCCATGACACAATATGTAACTCCATGGCTATTTGTTGAACAATCCCAGCCTTTTGAAACAAGTAGTACTACCAAATCCGCTCCAACTTCATCTCTTAGCTCTCTTACTTCATCCATTCCATATAAATCTGAAACTCCGTCATGATTTGCATCACCATCAGAATCAATGTTCTCATCAAAATTTATTTCCTGCATTTGTATAACATTTAATGTAAGATTGGCCTGGGAATTCTCCAAAATGTCATTAGACTCCTGAAATAAATTATTAACTATATTTTCTATGTTGTTTCTATATATGTTATTCACCTGATTTGAATACGTGACTAAAATATCAATCGTCGCATGTTCCTCTGTATCCTTGTTTTTTGCCATCTCAAGTCTATGAAGGTCATTTTCTTTCCACTCATAATAATTTTGACTGGGAGTAGTCTCAGGAGTATCATCGGGTTTCTCTCTCAATTCTTCTCTCATTTTCGCGACATTTTTTTCAATCACTAAATAGTCATTGTATGTTTGATCTTGTAAAACCAGAAAAACTTGATTTTTATCGTATAATTTAATTGTTACGAAGGTATTTTTATCAGTTGTTGAGATTACAACAAGACTTGTTGGGTTATCTTGAATTTTTGCCTTTATATAAAAAGTTCGCAAACTGAGACCTATTTTTGTAATCTCTGCTTCAAGTTTTACATCCTCAAATAAATTAAGAAGTAACTTCTGCCCCTGTTCCAGTCTTCCCCTTTCTTGCAATAAAGGATTTATCTGGGCTTTGCGGGCCCTTTTTGTATAGTCAAAAATTTCCGGATACTCTCCTTTATCGAATTCTATTTCATTGAATTCGTTACCAATCAACAATGGTATAACCTCCTGCGAAAATCCATTAAAGATGGATATGTAACAAATTATAATAAATAACACGTTTTTTTTCATGACGATTTAATTTTACCGCTAATTTTTACTTAACCATTTCATTATTTGTCATTTCTTAATAAAAATATAATCCCAGTTGCTCTTTTAAAATGCGGAGTTTTTAAAATCATTCTCCATCCATTATTTCAGTTTAGGTTTCTGAAAATTTCTTACCCATTGTCTCCATATTATCACTCAACCTCCACACTATCTATCAGCACTGCCAATCTCCTGGTACTATTTTCATTTCCCATGGCTTCAAATATGATTTTTACTTCCTGATTTTGAAATGTACCGATATGTACACGCATTTCTTGCCAGCTTGTCATCCAGGTGCTTTGAAACAAATTGCCAGACAAGGGTAACATGGTGCCGGGAAAATCATTGACAGCATTACTTAAATGCGCAACTGCAGGTGCTGTTAAGAAAGCAAGGGTACGGGTCTCTGTAGTTGCACTTTCTTCTTCTTCAATCTTAAAATGAAGCGAAACCCTGAAAGTATGGGGACTGATTTCTGTCATTTGGTTTGGGAAATCTTCAAAAAGGATGTTGTAACGGAAAGTCAGAAAACTAAAATCCTCCTTTACGTGAAAAGATTGGGATAATTGCCCGTAGGAATATAATGTATCTATACCTGTGGAAATCAAAGTCATATATCTTCCTTCGAAGGGTAGGAGGGAATCTATTTCTTGGATGACACGTGCGTCTCCGGTCGTTTCCCATCCGGTCGGATTGCCATATTCAAATCCACCATTGACGATTCCGGAAATTGGAAGTAGCATAATTGATCCGTTTTTGCCACACGAGAACAATATGGTTAGTATGGCAATTACGATCAGAATAGGTTTGTTGATTTTCTTCATAGCAATTATCTGTTATTTTTGTTTGCATCGAGTTTCTTTGAATTGCAATTTCCTCATTTCTTATTTATTGGATAAAAATTCTTATTCCTGCTTTAATGCCAGTTCCTTCTCTTTCAGGGAACAAATCATTTCCCCACTTAACAGGCGTTCCATCAACTCCATTTTCAAGCGGCATTCTGTCTTGATTCATCACATCATATAACCATATAGCATAGGTAGCGCCAACATAAAAAACGGCAATTGAATATTTTACCCCCATCTCAAATGCAGCGGTAAAACCTGTTGAATTTAAAGCAGTGATTTTATTGTTATCAATAAGATCATTGTTTTTTGCAAATTCGATTCCAAGGTTCATGTTAGGATTAAAATGTAGTTCAATATCTTTAAGCATTGAAACTTTCCATAAAATACCTGAGTTTAGATTTATCCTGTTAAAAATGACTTGCTTTTGATTCTCGGGTTGGTTAAATAACGCAGACATGTAACTTTGTCTGCTATGAGCAAAGTTGACCATTAGAAATGCTTCAGGTATGTAGTAATACCCAATTCCTAACTGAACAGATTCAAAATTTCCATAGTGAAGGCCCAGATCAAAAAAAAGTTTGTCTGGATAAGTTATTTGTGAAATTGGCCAAGATTCCGACTCTCCCTGGTTTGGTCCAGACTGTCGGTTTTCTTCGTTTTCATTATGAGTGGTTTTATCATCGATTTCCTTGTTAGTTGAATCAATATGTCTTTGGGTGTCAGCTTTTCCACGACTTGTTGAGGTCTCTGTTCTGTCCATTAGTATTTCCACCGGAGTTATTTTGCCTACTTTTACTTCCACATCAGTTATTGAGGTATTTTCATACATTGATCTACTCGCTGTTATGGAATATTTTCCTGGTGGTAAATTTGTATTTATCTCTCCTTCAGCGCTGGTAAAAAGTGTCATGGAAGAATTTTCCGATTTTAACTCTACCCTTACATCTGGTAAACCTCTGTAACTTTGACCATCTCGAACCTGAATGTACATGCTTTGAGGATAAATAAAACCTGCCATAAACATACTTAATATCCATAGAATTAAATGTTTTTTTTCTTTCATAACATTCTTTTAAATACATTATGGTAATACTTTTCGACTTTTATTCAATTATTGTTTTTCGATAAAATTAAATTTTGCTTCTAAATCAAGTTCGAAACGAATATTTAAGTTTTGTACCCTGTTTCATATTTTCACTGAGTAAATATTTATGTCAAATTTTTCGTCTCAGTTTTTTACTTTTGAAATTCATTCGCGTTCATATATAAGATCGCCTGGTGTTTGGCTTAAAATTCTATTGGAAACTTTGCGTAATACTAAAATTGAAAAAACTATAAGTGCCAAAATTGCCAATATCAAATGGTAACTTATAAGTGAAAAATAAATCCCAGACTCAATCCGTGCACCAAATAAGTATAATATAAGTCTCATTCCTCCTGCATATCCGAATATAGCTGATAAAATAAGCGCGGATAAAATTGCCACAGAAAGAATGGTCAGAACAATTTTCACATAAACACTTGTTAAAAAGTGGTTTGACAGTCCGAAAGCTTTGAATGTTCCAAGGTTTCGACGAATGCTTTCTAAATGCCTTTTCAAAAGGTATGTCATAAAGAGCAGAATACTCAGAATACTGAAACCAATCAAAACCAGTGAAATGATTCTTGTAAGCCGACTAATAAAGTTGTAGTTCTCCCTGCTTTCTATGTGAGCCATATCCACCTCAAGCTGATAGTTTTCCAAAAGTAAAATACTAAATTCCCTTAATTTGTCGAGATTGGAAAAATTTAATGATATCCGGTCGTACTCATTTACAGGTATTAAAGGTCTGAACCTTGTTTCATAATCATAGAATCGGAAAATCTTACTTTTGTAATTATTCAGATCATTATGATTATATATTTCCGTAAACATCTCATCTAATAGTTGTAATGAAATCTTGCGTGGTTTAAAATTGATAAATATTAAATATTTGTTACTCTCAGTACCATCTAATGGTCTGTTTTCATACCAAATGCTGTTCATCTGATGTTGTGGAGCCGTTGTTTTATTTTCTATAATTTTTGAAAGAGAATTTGTGAGTTTTTCCAAATCATCAAATTTTCCATGAAACGAAAGAACCATACGGTTATCATCTATTGGATTGAAAGGGTTTTGTTCAAAGAAAAACCCTCTTTGCTGCTGAAAATAAGAAGTTGCAGTCCATGATGCCAAGCCAGGTAATGCTTTAACTACAGCTCTTACAGGAATAGGAATGGCAACCCTTATTTCTGACATATCGGATGTTTGATAAGCCAGAAAATCCATCCATATATAGGGCGTCTCAGCAGGATAATTTAATTCCCGAAGCATGTCTGATGTCACTGTTAATCCAATATCTTCTTTGTAGTCATAAGTTTTACCCCTGATTAGATTTTTCGATGAGAAGATTTCTGCCATCACTGGGTCTTCTATGTCAAGCGTTCGTGCAGGGAAAGCAAATAAACGTTCATTGTTTATATTACCGGTTTCATAATATTGATTTATATCATTATACTGGTAAAAGTTGTATTGCATCCTATGATGCCCGATTGCATTTTGCAAATAATATTCTTCTTTTATTTGCTCTGAATTTAATTCTTCTAAAACTCTCTGTATAGGTATTCCCTTGTGCGGTTGAGGGATTACATTTACCCAATTGATGAAAGGATCTTTCATTTTTTGCTCCAGGTACCTTAGACTTCCCTCTGCAAAACCAATTACCGTGAAAGCAATAAATAACATAAAAACCAAAATAAGTAAATTGGAGAATTTTCTTCCTGACAGTGGTTTTATCTCGCGTTTAAAAAATAACTCGTGAAAATTTTGGTTAAATTCTTTCATAAGGTGTTTTAAGTTCATTTTTATTAAAAAATGCTTTTCAAATGCTTTTCGAACTCACTTTCAGAGAAAGTCTTACTTGAATTCTTCCATTGTTTGGATTGTTGATCGAGTGTCTTTTCAAAAAAGTTTATTGGTAGTATTTCAGCTGGTTTTTTCTCATTACTTTTG
>CAYMLS010000202.1:0-9666 GCA_964390665.1 uncultured Bacteroidales bacterium
TTATATTGCTGAAAATCAATATCAAAATTGCGTTGCAGAAAGAACTCCGACTCACTTGATTTGGCACCATGCTGCACGTCAAGATCCGTCCCCAAAAAGCGGTTAAACTGCACCCTTCCGCTCCATATATTGGTTAACCGCTCTCTTACTTCGAAACCATTGCTCATCAGGTTTTTTGAGCGATTTTGGTAAATGGTGTACTCAAGTGTAAACACCTGATTGTTTCTGTTAAACATCAATGCATTCCGAATATCGCTGTTCAATGCCACCAATGATGAATCAAGAGGATCAGCGGCAAATGGATTCATACCGGATGCATTGGGCAACGATTGTACTTTTTTATCAATCCGGTAGTTCAACCGGTTGTAAAATTTACTGAATACCCCTTTTATCCCTTTTTCTCCTCGCCACAACAGACCAGGGTTTAGCACCACCGAATGATTTACAGTGCTTCGGTAAGTAGGTATAAACTCATTGCCGGGTATAAAAACCCTTATAAAACTGCCTTCTTCAGGAAAAGGCGAGATCTCAAATTCATCCAGTTCCTGTATGTTATTTCCGTTATAATCGTTCCAGATGTAAATACCTTGTCCGGCAGGTACTTCAACATATCTGAACTCCATCTGGCGTTCCATGCTACCACTGGATTCGTAAAACAACCTGGAATGTATCACACCCTGTTGTATGCGCGTTTGATAGTCAATTCGGCTGTTGATGGTGGTTCCGGTGCTTTCATTGATGGTTTGCCTGCCACTTGTTTGGATATCGCGATATATAAAATCAATTTTCCATTGATGGATGGTGTTGGGGGCATATTGAAAATTCAACCCATAGTCGCGGGACAGGTTATCCTTTTTGAAAAAATCTTCATCAGGCAGGTAGTCGGTTCGGGTACGATAAAACAATTTGTATCTTACAGAAGCAGTATCCTGATTTGTAATAAAAAATTCGGTATCATGAAACCAATGGCTGTTTTTTGCCAGCAAAGCAGAGTCGGGAACAAATATTTTGTTATTTTCCCACTGACTTCTTACGCCGGTTTTAAAGAACCAAATATTGCGTGCAAGAATTGCATCATGTCGGTAAAAATCTGAATGCTTGTACCCGTTGGTTTGCAAAAAACTTCCCTTGTAATTCAGTTGATTTAAAGGGGTGGACACCGCGGTAGAAAGTTGATGCATCAATCCCGTATATGCATTTTCACGGATCAGGGAATTAAAACTATAATGAGCATTTGCCAGTCCTTTCTTTTCCAGTTTCAGTGCAATGCCCTGAAGGTGTTCGTTTTGCCTTTGTCTTTGATCTTCAACATTCCAGTCTCTTTCAAATTCAATGGGTCGATACCTTTCAGGTGTTTCAAAGTTTTTATCTCTGAATTCATAAAATACTTCAGAAATAAGATTCCACGATTCATGGTTTAGTTTGCCCCTGGTATCCCTGAAAGTCACTTTTACAGCATGAGCATTATTGTTATCGTCGTGTTTTTCAGAAAAAAGATTCAGATCATTTCGTGCCAGTGCATATTCAAAATCCATGGATGTTCTGGGTGAAAACAAATATCCGGCACCCATGGTAAGCAGTTGTTTCCTTTTGGGAGTAGTGAGCAGAACAACAGGTTCGTAAGCACCGGCCGGCATATCACCAACCGGTTCAACCCACTGATAAACCTGGCCATTGGCGTCAGACTGTGTTTTCACATAATTACCGTTCCCCTGCCCTACATAAGAAAACCGGGGTTGATAAAGTGCTGCAGCAGGGTTTTTGGAATAGACAAAGATGCTGTCGTACCCGAGCGTATCTGTCATTTGATACATCATACGGTCGTTTTGAAACCCTGTACTGTCAACATTCCAGGCCAAAGCATCCTGTAAGCTGTCACCTGCCGATGCCATGATCTCTTTTTCCTCTTCCGAGAGTTCCTGAAACAAGGTTTGGTTGGGATGATCCTGTTCGGAAAAGAAATTCATAAAAAAAGTGGATTTCTCTTTTTGCCAATAATTTTCGGTAAAGACCATAGATCTCACATAATTTCTTTCGGCATATTCAAACTCCACCACAATACGACTATACTGATTAATAACATGTTGTGGAGAGAAGGAGATCTCAGCAGTATTGTAATTGATGGTATAGTCTTGTTCCATGCCCCTTTCAAGAAGGCGTCCATCCAGAAAAACCCTCTCTGATCCGGAAATCACAATAATAAAAGTCTCATTTTCGCCACCTCTCAATCTGTATGGCCCCTGGTTTCCTTCCATCCCATTGAAAGCAAAGCGGGTATACTTTCCTCTTGAAATGGCAGCAGCAGTAGAATTCACAAATTCTTCCCGAATGTTATTTACGGAATCAGCTCTCGTCCATTGAAAACCGGTTTTTGCGCCTCTTGCCCTTTTCGTGATATTCAAAAAATGTCCTTTCGGTTTTTCAATATCAAAATCCCCGGCAATAAGGTTCATGTCATCATTAAAAACCTGAATGAATACTTTGTCAAAATCCTGTATTTGCTGTGTAGTGCCATCGGGTTGAAAAGGTACATTCTGGTCGGAAACCACAGCAAGTAAAGAAATCTCCTCATTCAGTTTACCACTCAACTGAAGGTTCATGGCAGAGTTCAAAGCGGCATCCTGCCTGTTTCCCAGTGTTAGCCCCCTTACAATACTACCGGAACTGTTGATACCTCCAAAGTCGAAAAGGTTACTATTATCAAAGCCGGTTGATGCATCAGAGATCACCAGAGGTTGCCCGGGTCCAGGCATATTAATGTATGAGGAATCTTTGAGAAAAAGAGGTTGAGAAAAGTTGACCGGCCAAACCTGGTAACTTACCATGATCTCTTTATGAGGAAAGTCGGGGGGAAGATTCAACGTAAGGGTTGCTGCCCAGGGATCGAGGTTGTAAAAAGCATCTGGCAGCACTTGCCCATCAGGAGAGGATACAGAAAAGGATTTTTCTACAATGCTAAGCGAGTCGAGGTGATGCACCTTACGGGAAACATCGATGGGAAACTTTCTTACCGGATCGACAGACTGACCATAAATCTGTAAAATACAAACAAGCGTAAAACCTACCAGAAGAAAAATTTTCAAGGTACAGGAATTTTCAGTGGCAAAGCAAAAAGCCGCATGCATTGAGAAACGTAGTGAAAACAAACTGCCACCTCAATACATGCATGTTGAATGTAGTGCTTGCAGGAAAACGCCAATTGCTGCGATTGTGCGTTTTCTTGCTGAAACTATGTAAAATTAAGAAATTTCCGGTTTCTTAGAACAGTCCTGAAATATTGCCATCAATATCAATATTGATTTTTTCTGCAGAAGGCAAAGAGGGCAATCCAGGCATGCGCATCATCGTACCGGCAATGGGGATCAAAAAACCAGCCCCTGCAGCCACTTCAAACTCCCTGATCTTGATGGTAAATCCACGTGGTCGTCCTGTTTTTTTGGGATCATCAGAAAGCGATTTTTGCGTTTTGGCTACACACACAGGTAGTTTATCCCATCCGGTTTTTTCGAACATAACCATTTGCTGCTTTGCCTTTACGGTGTATTCAACATGGTCGGCACCATAGAGTTTGGTAGCGATGGTGTGTAATTTTTTTTCAATATCCCAGTTGAAATCATAAAGAGGTTTGAAACAAGGTTTGCAATTATCGGCTGCCTGCTTTACAAGTTTAGCCAATTCCAAAGCACCTTCTCCCCCATTTTCCCATCCCTCACAAATGGCAGATTTCACACCTGCCTCTTCACAGGCTTGCAGCAAAAATTTCAGTTCCTGTTCTGAGTCGGAATCGAACTTGTTGATGGCCACCACGGGTTCAATACCAAAGTGTCTGATGTTTTCAATATGCTTTTGGAGATTAGGCAATCCTCTCTCCAGTGCATTCAAATCGGGTTTTTGAAGCGCATTTGCCCTGGCACCACCATGGTATTTCAAGGCTCTTACAGTAGCGACCAAAACTGCGGCATTGGGAGTAAGCTGCCCGTATTGACTTTTAATATTAAAAAACTTTTCGGCACCAAGGTCTGAGGCAAAGCCTGCTTCTGTAACAACATAATCGGAAAAGGTCAACCCCATTTTGGTAGCGATCAGCGAGTTTGTACCCTGCGCAATATTGGCGAACGGACCACCATGAATAATGGCCGGATTGCCTTCAATGGTTTGCACCAGATTAGGCATAACAGCATATTTCATCAGGGCGGCCATGGCACCATGGGCGTTAAAATCTCCGGCATATACGGGTTGATCATCAAAAGTAAACCCAACCAGTATGTTGGAAAACTTATTTTTAAGATCTTCCAGGTCTTCCGCCAGACAAAGGGCAGCCATCACTTCAGAAGCCGCCGTAATATCAAAACCGGTTTGCCTCGGTATTCCTTGTTTTGGGCCGCCCAGTCCTATAATAATTTCCCTTAAAGCCCTGTCATTCATATCCATGACGCGTTTCCAGGTTATCCTGCGTGGGTCCAGATTAAGGGTATTGTTACGACTTTGAAGATGGTTATCCACCAATGCTGAGAGTAAATTATGCGCCTTTTCCACCGCCGACATATCGCCTGTAAAGTGCAGGTTGATATCTTCCATGGGCAAAACCTGCGAATATCCACCACCGGTAGCACCACCCTTGATGCCGAAAACAGGACCCAAAGAGGGTTCGCGCAACACAACAGAAGTTTTTACACCCATTTTATTCAAACCCTCTGTAAGAGCAATGCTGGTGGTTGTTTTTCCTTCGCCCGAGGGAGTAGGTGTAATGGCAGTGACCAATACCAACTTTTTATTCTTTATCTTCTGGTTATCAATAAGTTTTACGGGAAGTTTGGCAATGTATTTTCCAAACAAATGCAGATCAGCCTCCTGAACACCAAGTTTGGCAGCAATTTCTTCAATAGGTTTCAAAGATGATTCATAAGCGATCTCAAGATCAGATTTCATAGTATTCCAGTTTAAAAAAGATTTATTGTAAAAGTAACGATCAACTTGTGTTTACAGAAATTTTTCCATACGAAAACAGGATGCAGTAGCATCAGAATTTTATCAGACAATTAATAACATTCAATACATCTAAGGGTTACCCCCAACATCCTCGTTTTCTGCTTCGTTTAGTTCAGGAAACCTGGCAGGTTGATAGTTCATGTCGGATATCACAAATTTTTCTGTTTCCAATTTGTTGGGTGCAATACCCCTGAATAGCCAAAGATTAAAAAACAAACGGAGGCCGTTATTGGTGGGAACATGATCACCTGAATACTGCCATTGAGCAATAATTCTTCCTTCGAGAGGTTCCGGATAATGTCCGTGCCACGAACTGAACTGAATGTGCCCGGGCACCCAGGTGATCTGATGAGTGGTATAAGAACCACTGGTAATGATCGGAAAGCGGAACTGATTCCCCGGGAGGTCGGCAGGCTGCACCACATAATTGCCAAACTGGTAATTATCATCATCGCCCCACCGGCTGAATTCAATATCGATCTCGTTGTTTTCATCAAGATAAAGAAATATACCGGCAACAACATGAGAATCAAAAAGCCCCGGATCTGCATCCACATAAAAGGTATACGTTCCATATCCAAAATAATCTCTGGATATAACCTCAGTGGCATACCACCTGTCATTTTTAGCAGATAGAGAGAGATGCAGTCTTCCTTTATCATCTACCCAAACATCGGAGGGATCGCCCGACCAGAAATTGCCGCCGGGATTTCCAAAACCTGCTTTCACATCCCATTGATATCCGGCAAAATCAAGCACTCTGTGTTCATTCATCACAAAAAACAGAGGGTTTTCCGACCAACTCCAGCAGTCTGTCCATTCATTTATTCTTTCTCTGATAAAAATACCCGGGGCAGAATGATATTCACCCGCCTCGGGAGCAACAAACTGAAAAACAACCTCCTGGCGGTAGGCATGTGGTCTGATGGTAACATTCTCTTTTAACCGGTAGGTTTTTCCTGAATTAAAATTACGAAGGAGCAGAACCACTTCCGATTTCAATTGATTTCCCGACGGATTATTTGTTTTGACTGAAAAAGTCAGGGTATCGTTCACCTGTAGTGATGGATTGGCAATATTTTCCTGAAAATAAGAAATACCTATATCATAAACGTATGGCATTTTACGGGTAAAGATGAATTCATTGTGGTCATCAGATATTTCAATATCCTCCCAAATGCCCCAAAGTTCATTCGCTTTGTCAAATGCATTGCTATTGCTTTTATTCCATCCTGTTATCGTATATCCACTTTTTTCGGGCACATGATAAAAACTTGCCATTGCATCAAGGGTTTGCGATTGTTGTTGAAAACGCCTTCTGCTGATGTCTACGATACCGTTTGAACCAGGAATATTTTTATTCCCCTGGGGAATATTTCTCAGATGTACCATTACCCTTTCCACCATACCTGGATTTTCACCTTCCTGTCTGTGTTGTTCTTTCCCGTGTATTGATGTTTGCTGAATCGAAGATAGCAGCAAACCATGACTCAGTATCCATGAGAAAAAAACAAGAAGGGGTATATTTTTTTGCATATAAAGATTAATAATAGCGCTGAAAAATGAAGGCGAAAGGTAATAATTTATTGTTTATCTGCGGTCAATATTGTGTAAAGAATACCTTCAATGTTGAAAATTAATAAAGAAAAAGCACCGTTTGGTAATACCAACCGGTGCTTTTTTGTGTATTTGAAATCTGTATCGAACAGGTTATCAGTTTCTCAGAAGTACCCTTCGAGATTTATGCAAAGATTATGAATAAAGCGCGCTTGTAAGAAAATGCTGATTGCTGAAGGCAGATCCTGCCAAATCGTTATTCCGGGATGACACTATTTAACAACTTGTATTTTTTGTACAGAAAATCCCTCGTCAGAATAAACATCGAGCAAATAAATACCATTTTGCAATGATCGCGTGGAAACGATGATCTCAAAATCGTCCACGTTCTTTTTCAGTACTTCTCTGCCCGTAAGATCTCTAACCACCAAATGGTTGATCTTTTTTTGAGCAGTTAACGTAAAATATCCGGTGGATGGATTTGGAAATACACTTACAGATAATTGGTCTGCATCAACCACAGAGGATGGCAGATCATCATTATACCAGTAAGTATATTCATTTTCACCTTCCACGATGGTAACACTTCTGTTGGGACCACCTTCGGGGAATTCTGCCGTTTCGTCATCCCACGACCCATTGATACGGAATTTAAAATCATAAACCGAGTCTACATAAAGATCGGGGATCGTAATTGTATAGGTTAGTTCTTCGTCGTCAAGGGGTGTAAGTACCAGTTCATTTTCACCCCATTCATTGAAATCACCTGCCACATCCACAAAATCATTCTCCGGGTCGAATTTACCCAATTCTGCCCAAACCGACATTTTTACATTAAGTGTTAAGTCCGCCAGCACTGGCTCGGGCGTGTCCGGTACAGCAGAAACTTCCACTTTTTCAATGGCAATACCATAGAGATCTGTTGAATCATAGTGTCGGAATGCGAGGTAAACCGCGCTGCCTTCATAATCGGAAAGATCAATATTCCGCGGTATCCAAACCCAGTCTTCGTCTTCTTCGGTGAATGTTTCCTCCCAAAGGACAGAAAAACTATCGGGGTCGGTATCTGTTTCCGAGATAAGCACCTGATAAGTTTCGGTTCTGAATTCGGGGGTACTTGCAATGGTGGTAATATGAAAAAGTAAATTTACATGCTCATCTGCCCCGGATGGTTCAAGGTATATTTGGGGTGTTACCAGCCAGTTGTCAGGGGTTAGCGCTTCGGTTTCATCTGTATGAGAATAAGAGACCATAAAAGTTTCATAAATATCGTTCCCGGTATCCTCGTAATCTTCCCAAACCCAGGTTTCAGTGTCACCATCTGCATCTACATTCAACCAGTCTTCAGGAATCCAGTCTTCAGGGGTGGTTTCACCCGTTCCTTCAAAGTTTTCGACAAAGGGCAAGGTATAAAAACCGGCAACGGCATCTCCGATTTTTTCCACGACAAATCCATTTCCGGCCGCAAAACCAAAAATCATCAGATTCCCATGAATATCATGCGCCATATCAACAGAAACACTGGCATTTCCATTAAAAACAGTTCCAATATCAACCGAGTGTATCACTTTTTCTTCAAAAGTTGCGGCAGAGAGATTTACAAAAGCCTCATCAACGGTAGCACCATCATTCAGATCAAGGATATACAGTGTATTCTGTTCTTCATCCGGAATTCCTCTTACGTGCATATAGGCAAGATATCGAACATCCTGGTAATAAAAAACATGAGCATACATTGCCCATCCGGGGAAGAAGTCAGCGGGTAACCCCTCTGTATAAATCGTGTTTTCATCGATCAGAAAAGGACCATAACCTGGTCCGCTAACGAGGTAACGCTCCTCTTCACCTTCCTGTAGTGGCACTTCAGTGATTCTGGAGAAATCTGTATTCTCCTCCAATGCCTCCAGTGGTATCACTTCAGGTTCTTCACTAACCAAAGCACCATTTTCGATTTCCCATACATAATATTCCGCTACACCATGACCACTGGCGATCAGGGTGGCAAAATCATCAGGATCTCCCACTACACTAATGGCATCACCTAACCTCACAGGAGAGTCGTAATTGATCAAAACAGAGGGTTGACTGTCCACACCATCCCAGTGATAAACTTTAAAGCCTCCGCTAAAGACCATATTGGAGACAAAAATGTGTTCATCAACAACTGTAAGATCAGCAAGTGTGAAAGTTCCACCCCCTACATCTGTCATATCAAGCAGTTCGGCCTCGGCATCAGGGTTGTTGATATCCCAGTAATAAACAAAATCGCCTCCCCCTTGCCGGGAAGCCACAAATACATGCTGTCGATTCATACCCGCTCCACGGGTTGCACCAGCATCATTGATAAAATCAGGCAGGTTGCCACTGGCAATGGTTTTATCCATTATTGTTTCGATGGGTTCCAGGGTTTGGGAGGAAGCTTTCTTAACCCCACCTGTAAAAACAACAGAGATAATCAATAAAATCAGTAAAGTAAAGTTTTTCATCATTGCATTTTTTTTGATGGATAAATATTGAAATATGGTAATCATAATTAGCCATACAATTTTAGCAATTATTTTGCTCATTTCAAAACATTATTCAATTTATTTAAGATATAATTTTCCAATCGTAGATTCTTTTTCCCATTTCATAATCATCTCATAAAAAGATCATACAACAAGAACCACTATACATATAAGAAATTGAATAATTATATTATCTTTTTTGTTTATACAGTTATTGAATTTACTAAAGCACTGCTTTAGTAGTACTTTTTTATAACCATCAGATCATTGTCCGCTGCTGCTCGAAGTACAAGGAGCAAAGACTTTACTAATAGCGACTTAAGTCTATTATTCAGAAAATAAAGGACAGAAGACGACCGAATATTTTCACTTGTTCTGTTACAAAATACCGGGTGTAAAATTTTTGTATGCCAGGCGAAGGAGTGGTTTTTCTTTTCACAAATTACCTGGAAGACCGTTAAGTTTAAAATATGATTTTCCAGGGATTGCAGGGGGGGCAATGAAAAAACAAACATCAGAAGAATGGAAGATTTCATCTGTTTATAATTTGATTTATTCGGTTCTCGTTTTTTCCGACGAGAGAGCTCGCCAGCAATCTGACTGCATGTTTTAC
>CAYMLS010000203.1:0-5387 GCA_964390665.1 uncultured Bacteroidales bacterium
ATTCAAAAACGAGAATAACGCAGTATTTGGCGTTTTCTTGCAAAGACTAATTATACCCGGATTGAAATTACGATGAAGAACCATATACTTGATTAAAAGTTTAAAAATCGGCCACACTTACAAAACAAATTTTCGGTAAATTGACTTCATGGAGCTTCGGTTCGTGAAATATATATGTTTGTAATTCTCTCAATATCAAACCTTAGAGTTTGTGGCAATTTATGTGTTTGATGGACAATAAACTTTTTAGAGCGGTCACAAAATCAAAGTCTTATTTCGCCACCCGAAAGGGGCAACTTCAAACGAAATCCGGTATAATGGTGTTTACCACTATAAAAAGAGGTAACAATTTCAGCGCTGAACATAAGGAAAATCTGATCCAGTCCGTATCCTGCCTCCACCAATGTACTTTGTCCCTTCACAAACAATGTGTTGAAAAAAAGTTTTTCTCTGATGAGGGTTTTCGACAAAAAGGGAAGTCTTTTCAAGAAAAGCCTTGAATGGTCATACTGAAAATGAGCGGTCAAATAATCCTCACTTGTAGCATTTTGATAGATTCCTGGTGTTCGGAAAGTATTGAAATGATTGCCTGACATGAGAATTCCATCCTGTGTGGGGAAATATTTCAGGTCTGGCATAAAAAGATTTTCTTTATTTACAAAAGAACCCGCCAGCAAATAATAGGAGAACTGTCCCAATAATTTCACATCGAAACTTTGATTTAATGACAATTCCAGCAGATCGAACCGTGCATTGCCATCCAAAAATCCCCCATTGCCTCTTTTGTGTCGGAAGGTGATTGTTGGAAAATCAGAATACATCATCCGTTTTGTTCTGCCGGTTTTTATATAATAATAATTGTGCGTGTAGCTAATTTCTGCATTCGTAATAAAAGCAGTACTAAGCAAACCAGAATCAAGGTTTTCATGCTCTGTAAAAGGCATATTGGGAGTAAAACCACCACTCCCCCAACTCGTAAGATGAAAATCGGAATGATTTTCCAATGGTTTTCTATCAGCATACTCAACTGAAGTGGTTAAAACAAGTCCGTTGATAATATCGAAAGAGTGAGATAGCGTAAGAAACTCTTTTTCATATAGTTTCATGGGGTTTTGTTTCCAGAATAAAGTGTAAACTGAATTGATAAGCGGATTCATACCCTTGCCATTAAAATCATCAGATATTCTGCCCGTTTCCAATTCCCATGCTGCCCTTTTAAATGGATGATAAGTATATCCTGTGTGAAAGGCGGTAAGAAATCTGTTTCTTGCAAAAGCCCATGAAGAAGTGTTTGATAAAAAGAATTTTCGCTCACTGATGCTGTTGTATCGAACACCTGCTTTTTTTGAAAATACAAACCCATCTACAGTATTAAATCCATAGGATGATATGCCCAGGATACCATTGTGGTCAACAGACCATTGCTCATTTATTTTCACACTAGTTCCCAGAAGAATGTCTCTGAAAGGAGATGTTGATTTTTGTCCCTGTCCGGTAGTCTGCATTTCCCGGAAGCTCTCCTTTTCATAATCTGCCAGAGGCACTGGTCTTACCTTTTCCCAATATTCAGTGGTTCTGACTTTGGCACTATCATCCATTTCCATTGAAAATTGCCTGATCTCCAAAGACCGTTTACCTTCCTTTTGTTTAGATTCTCTGGCAATAAGGCGGTTTAGTTTTCTCATTTGCCGGTTGTTAAGATTTTCGTTATCCATCAACTCTGCAATTCTTTCCTGGCGGGGTGTGGAGGGAGTAACTGATTTTTGCTCAATTCTCCCAGGTGCCTGGGGGTTGGTAGAAACATCTGCTTTCCTTTTTTCAAGTAAAAAAAAGTCTGAATCAGATCGCATCATGCTTGCATAAAACCCATGGTCCAGATCCGGATTCATTTTTACCTGATAATTGCTAACTGTCGCCAGATATTTGTATTCCATATGAAAACCCATTACAGAAACTTTTATATCATAATCATGACTAACAGGCATCCATACCTGATCAGTAACTGCATTACAGACCTGTCTGATTCTTACTGTAAAAAGAGATTGCTCCACTTCCAGATCAACCGAATGAATGCCCCATGTTTCGTCTTTTATATAAATATGACCGCTGTAAAGATCATTACCTTTTCTGCGGGGAATAACCCTGATTCTGTTGATCTGACGCCCGTCTTCCATAAAAGAACCATCTAGTTTGAAACGGTACACCTGAAAGGCCCTTCTGCTAAGCGGAGAAATAATACCATTGATATCGCGGTATAAACTCATGCTTATAAAGGACATGGGACTGGTATCGTTTGAATCACCGCTGGTTCGCGTTGATATAACCCTTGTTTGTGTATTGCCGGGTAGTTTAAATTCTATCTCGGAGAGCGTTTCAGTAACGAAATACTGATCGGTTTCAACCCCTTCTTTCTCTAATTGCCTTCTTACAATGCGCGGAGCATCGGTGATAACCCCAGACCCTTTGAGATATACTTCGGCAGAATACGCTGAAACCTGGTTAAGGTAATACTGGCTCATTGCAATCGCTCTTCGCATGATGTAATAAGCCGGATCTTCGCCACTGGCATTAACAATTACTTCTGGCAACTGATACTGCTGCGATTCCATTAAAATATCCAAAACCTGATAATCATCAGTAATGACCGCTTCCCGGTTTTGTGTTTTGTATCCCAGGTATTGAAATTGTATTTTGTGGGTACCGCGTGGCAGTTCAAGCACATATTCTCCGTCAATATTGGCGGTAGTACCTTTATAAAGTTCCGGTACATAAACGGTAGCAAAAGGTATCGCTTCTTCCGCGGAGTTTGTGATCGTTCCTTTTATTCCCTGCGCTAATAGTCCGGCGGGTAAAAAGAGCAGGAAAAAAAGAAAAGTCAATTTTATTAAGGGCATCATAAGTTTCTGGATCATTCTGTTAATCTCTGAAAATAGCAAAATAAACATGACCTTTTGTAGAAGATCATACCCGAATAAGACAGAATAAGAAGAGAATAGTTACGCTTTTTTGATTATTTTGCTAATTTTGATCTGATTTTCCGGTCAGATTTCTTGCAGTTTTGCAGGCAAAACACAGGAATTCACCGTTAGAGCCAGAGAAACCAAAACCATGTAAAAACTTTCCATGATACCACAAACACTTTTTGATATTATCCGTTTTCCCAGTCGTGAAGTAAAAATCGGTGATCGTCCTTTGGGCGGATTGAATCCCATCCGTCTTCAGTCCATGACCAATACACCTGCTTCCGACATTGAATCAACAGTGAATCAATGCATACGAATTATTGAGGCAGGATCCGATTATGTGCGCGTATCAACTCCCAACATGAGTTCTGCCCATGAATTGGCGAGCGTAAAAAAACGATTGAGATCTGCGGGATTTTCAAATCCCCTTGTTGCCGATATCCATTTTAATGCCGAGGTTGCCCTTATAGCAGCCAGACATGTTGAAAAGATTCGTATCAATCCGGGCAATTATACAGGGTCTGTTTCACGACAAAAAACCAGTTTCGGTGATCAGGAAATTGAAGAAATACTTGAGAAAACACGTAATAAATTAAAACCTCTAATAGAGGTTTGCAAGGAAAATGGTACCGCCATACGGATAGGCACCAATATGGGTTCTCTTTCTTCACGAATGATCGCCACCTATGGAAATACCCCCGACGCTATGGTCGCCTCCACCCTGGAGTTTCTTGATATTTTCAGATCGCTTGATTTTCATGACCTTGTCATTTCCTTAAAAACCAGCAAGCCCATCACCATGATTCAGGCATATGAGGGAATGGTTGAAAAAATGCTTGAACTTGATATGAATTATCCTTTGCATGTTGGTATTACAGAAGCCGGAGAGGGTGAAAACGGAAGGATCAAGTCGGCGTTGGGTATTTGCACACTTCTCAACAAAGGTATTGGCGATACGGTAAGGGTTAGTTTAACAGAGAAACCCGAAGATGAGATCCCTTTTGCCAAAAAACTCACCTCTGTTTACCAGATCCCATTTGCTGAAAAAAGAGAAAAAGGTTCATACAACCTGCAAAAACTTGCCATCAGCAACCATGAACTGTTCCCTTTAGGTGACAAAAGACGGGCGGTGGTTATCGACGAATTGGATGCGCAAAATATCGCCAAAGAAACGGATCATGCAGGCATTCAGTTTCACGACCTCAAAAAGCGGGATATTGCAAAGATACAACCCAATGAACCCGATATTTATTTTATCAGAAATGCAGCAGAAGTAAGCGCAAATCCAGACAAGTATTTTTTATTATCGACAGATGATCCTTCCGGAATTGAAAATGGGCAAATCATTGTTTTGAAAAACAATTTCGATAACCACCCGCAACAATCTGGAAAAAATGCCGGTACCTGGTTGAAAACCTCCTGCCCACTGGATGATTCAATGCTTATCCATTTAAAGCAAAACAAACCCGGCACACTTTTGATTGACCTGAATGGATGTGATACCATGCAGCGTTTGGAAAATGTGGTTAGATTCACCAACGAGGAGAAAATACCTGCAGTTTTGAAAAAGGTTATTCATACCAGCGATGCTGATGAATTGATCTGCAACATCGCTATCCTGGCAGGGCAATATCTTCTGGAAAAAAAGATTCATGGGTTATGGATCAAAAGTCCGAGTCTGAAGGATAAAACTACAGAAATTTGTTATGGATTTCTGCAATCGGCAGGCGTGAGAATAACCAAAACAGAATTTATTTCCTGCCCAACCTGTGCGCGCACCTCCTACGACCTTGAAAAAGTTTTAAAAGATGTAAGGAAACACACTTCGGAAATACCGGGTTTGAAAATTGCCGTCATGGGTTGTGTGGTGAATGGCCCCGGAGAGATGGCCGATGCAGATTTTGGTTTTGTGGGAACAGGCAATGGAAAAGTCCATCTTTATAAAGGTAAAAATCCCATCATCAGGAATATTTTACCCAATGACGCTGCCAGGGTGCTTAAAAAAGTGCTTTCAGAAAATGGGTATTTGTAAGCTGATTGAGAATGAAAAATTTGAAATCAACGAAAAAATTGGCAACTCTGCAACAGCATGAATCACTCCAATCCTGATATTGTTATTTTTTTGTTTTACCAGACATCAATGATAAAATATACCTTTTGCCTCTTAAAAATTGCATCCTGAAAAAGCCTTCGATAGCAAGGTAATGTTGACTGTTTGAAAAGATTTCTGCAACAAAGTAAATTAATTGAAAAGAATGCCTTACCTTAGTACCGTTTTTTTTTGTTTCCTGAAAGAATAAGACAAGAACATTTTCAAACGCCATTATTTACTCATATATTCGTTCACACAATTGCTGTAACCTGCTATATTTAAATTCATTGATCATTTTTATCCCAGTCTGCCGATAGAAAATGGCAGCAAAA